>CAZJCB010000354.1:0-2109 GCA_964544245.1 uncultured Christensenella sp. | reverse complement strand
TTGATCAGCGGGCGCGCAAAGAAGATTGAGGAGTTCATCGATGAAACACTATCTCCAGACCGTCGAAAGCGTCCTGAAGCACACAGGGAGCGACCCGCAGGGTCTCAGCGCCCCGGAGGCGTCCAGCCGGCTCCTTCAAAACGGCAAGAACAAACTGAAGGAAGAGCGCAAGGCAACGCTGCTGGAGCGCTTTTTACAGCAGCTGAAAGACCCCATGCTCGTCATCCTGATGGCCGCTGCCCTGGTATCAGGGATCACCAGCCTGATGTCAAAAGAGCCTTTGACAGACGTGATCATCATCATGGCCGTCGTCATCCTCAACGCCGGGTTGGGCGTATACCAGGAGAGCAAGGCGGAAAAGGCGATCGAAGCCCTGCAGACCATGAGCGCGGCCGTGTCAAGCGTCCTGCGCGACGGGAAGGTCGTTCAGATCAAGTCAGAAGACCTGGTCGTCGGCGACGTCGTGCTGCTGGACGCGGGCACCGCGGTTCCGGCTGACTGCCGGATCATTGAAAGCGCCAGCCTGCAGATCGAGGAGGCGGCGCTGACAGGCGAATCCGTACCGGTCTACAAGGAGACGGACGCGCTCACGGCCAACGGCGACGGCACCGTTACCCTGGGCGACCGCCGGAACATGTGCTACATGGGCTCCATCGTGGTATACGGGCGCGGACGCGCGGTAGTCGTCGCCACGGGGATGGAGACTGAGATGGGCAAGATCGCCCACGCGATCAGCCAAACGGTGGAAGGCCTGACGCCGCTCCAGATCAAACTGGGGCAGTTGAGCAAGGTGCTCAGCTACATGGTGCTGGGCATCTGCGCCTTCATATTCGCTTTCAGCCTGATCCGCACCGGGGACTTCCGCCTTGACTTTATCCTCAAAACCTTCATGATCGCGGTATCTTTGGCAGTAGCGGCTATCCCGGAAGGCCTGGCGACAGTCGTAACCATCGTGCTGTCCGTCGGCGTCACCAACATGAGCAAACGCAGCGCGATCATCCGCCGCCTGACTGCGGTCGAAACGCTGGGCTCCACCCAGATCATCTGCTCTGACAAGACCGGCACGCTCACCCAGAACAGAATGACGGTGGTGGATGAAAAAACCAGTGACCGTCAGCTGCTGGCCAGGGCGATGGCGCTCTGCTCCGATTCTGAATGGGAGGACGGCCAGGCGGTCGGCGAACCGACCGAGAACGCGCTGGTCGCTTACGCGGCTTCCATGGGACTGCCAAAACCGGAATTGAAAGAAGCTTTCACCCGGGTTGGCGAAGCGCCTTTTGATTCAAAGCGCAAACTGATGAGCACCATCGTCCGGGACAGCGCGGGCAGCCTCAGGCAGTACACCAAAGGCGCGCCTGACGAACTGCTGCGCCGCTGCGTGAGTTGGTGGGACGGGGAACAGGAGCGTAAGCTGGACGACAGGAAGCGCGAGGAAATCCTTGCGCAGAACAAGGACATGGCAAGCCGCGCCCTGCGCGTGCTGGCCGCCGCCTACCGTGACCTGGACAGGATGCCCGAAGACCAGAAGCCGGAAACGCTGGAAAAGGACCTTGTCTTCATAGGCCTGACCGGGATGCTGGACCCCGTCCGCCCTGAAGTCACTCCCGCGATCGAGGAGTGCAAGAAGGCGGGCATCCGGCCCATCATGATCACGGGCGACCACAAGGACACCGCGGTGGCGATCGCCAGGGAACTGAGGATGATCACATCCGCCGACGAGGCCATCACCGGCTCCCAGCTGGACCATATCAGCGACGATGAACTGAAACAGACCATCGGCAATTACTCCGTCTATGCGCGCGTTCAGCCTGAACACAAGGTGCGCATCGTCACCGCCTGGCAGGACCACGGCAAGGTGACCGCCATGACCGGCGACGGCGTGAACGATGCGCCGTCCATCAAGAAGGCGGATATCGGCGTCGGCATGGGCATCACCGGCACGGACGTCACCAAGAACGTGGCGGACATGGTGCTGGCGGATGACAATTTCGCCACCATCGTCCACGCGGTGGAGGAAGGCCGCCGGATTTATGACAACATCCGCAAGGCCATCCAGTTCCTGCTGTCCTCCAACCTGTCCGAGGTCCTTTCCATCTTTGTGGCCACCAT
>CAZJCB010000353.1:0-2120 GCA_964544245.1 uncultured Christensenella sp. | reverse complement strand
TTTCCAGCAGCAGGTCCGGGATGGGGACCCCCGCGTCCAGAGAGTCCGCTATCAGGCTGACCAGGCTCTGCGGATCGGGATACCCGGCGAAATAGTCACAGGGGAGGGCTCCGCCCAGCCAGCCGGCCGGGGTGTGCAGGAAACGCTGATACAGTTCGGGCATCAGGGCCTCCACCTGTGCGTATTCCTGATATCTGTCGCTGTTCTCCTCCAGCCATTCCCGCAGGAAGGCGGAGAACCGGTCGTCAAAATCAATCAGTTTCACAGGGGTCCTCCTTCCAGCAGGGCGGTGACGTCCGCCGTATCAAACGCGCGCTCCGCCCGGCAGAAGTGGCAGGTCATCCTGACCGGTTCCCCGGACGAGCGGATGTCCTCCAGTTCCTCCCGGCCCAATGCGGTCAGCGCGCGGCGCATCTTTTCCCGGCTGCAGTCACAGCGGAGCTCCAGCCTTTCCCCGCCCAGAACTTGCAGGTCCATGCCGCGGAACCAGGTCCACGCCAGTTCCTCGAGGGAACGGTCAAAAATCTCCCGGCTGATGTTGGCGAAGAAAGGGATGCGCGCCTCCAGTTCCCGGATGGTCCGCTCGCTGCAGCCGGGCATCGCCTGGATGAGGATGCCCCCGGAGGACAGCACCTTCCCGTCCTGGTTCAGGCAGCCCAGGGAGACCAGGGAGGGAATCTGTTCGGACACGGTGAAGTAGCTCGCAAAATCTTCGCCCAGTTCGCCGGATACCAGGCTGCTCAGAGAGGTGAAGGGCTCGCCCTCTCCATAGTCCTTGACCACGGCCAGCTGCCCCCTCTTTCCCACAAAGCCCGCGACGTCCAGCCGGTCGTCCGGCAGGGGCGGCAGTTCCGCCTGGGGGTTGGCCACGGCGATCTTCAGCCGGTTCTCCTGCACGCCGCAGGTCATCCGGCCGCCGACGCCGTCGCCGGACACCGTCACGGTCAGCCGGCCGGACGTGTCCTTGATGAGGGCCCCCATCATCGCGCAGGCCGGCAGCAGGCGCCCGATGGCGGCGGTTGCCGTATCGCTGGCCTTGTGGATGTCGGACGCCTCCTGGGTCATTCGCGTGGTGCGCGCCATCAGGACACGCGCCTCGCCGCCCTTCAGGGTCATCCTGAGCAGGCCGTCAGGGTCCGGGTAAATCAATTGGTCAGTCATGTGTTCCCATCTTTCGGTTTCTTTGCGGCGAAGTGCAGCCGTTCCTCCCCCCGCCTGGGCGGGGCCATGTTCCGGGCGCCATAGCAGCGGATGCGTTCAAAGCCTTCCTCTTTCAGCGCCTGGAGGATCTCTTCCTCACCCCACGCGCGCTGGGCCTGCTCTTCCTCGATCAATTCCCAGGCGCCGTCCGGCCGCCCTAAAAATATGCTCAGGCGCATGGCGAGCCGCTGATACCGTTCGCTCCAGCGGTTCTCCCAGAAGTAGCAGACGTCCTCCTCTCTGAGCATCCTGGGCGTATTGCCCAGCACCTCGCGGAGCTTGTAAGCGGAGGAAACGTCAAACAGGAGCGCGCCGCCGGGCCTGAGGACCGTGAAGGCGGATCTCAGGAAGCGCTTGAGGTCTTCCTTTTTCAGCAGGTAATTAACGCCGTCGCAGGCGGTGACCACCGCGTCAACCGGGCGGTGCACCCGCAGCTGCCGCATGTCCTGGCGCAGGAAGGGCAGGGTGAGCCCGTGCTCCCGGGCCTTGAGCGCGGCGCGGGAGAGCATCTCCTGGGACAGGTCTCCCGGCAGCAGGCTGTAGTGTTTCCCCAGGCGCACCGTCATACTGCCGGTGCCGCAGGCGGCTTCCAGGACCGTCCCGCCGTCCGGCACGCCTGAGGAGGCAAGCATCTCACGGTAGAAGGCCGACCAGGCGTCGTAATCCACGTCGGCCATCAGCCGGTCATACACAGACGCAAAACTGCCGTACATCTCAGGGCTTCGGGTCCCCCGGCAGCGCTTCCTCCTCTTCCTCGTCCTCCTCGTCCTCGGCCAGCCCGCGGTTGACCGCCGCGCCGGGGATGCGGGTGTTGATGAAGCGGTCGAAGACAGCGTTTGAGAGGGAGGCGTAGGCGAAGCGCGCGAGGGCGTTGCCGATGAGCAGATAATACCCGCAAAGCGCCATGAGCGCGTACATCA
>CAZJCB010000352.1:0-2125 GCA_964544245.1 uncultured Christensenella sp. | reverse complement strand
GGTTTTTACGTTTTCCCGTCCCAACCGCTGAAAGCCTGCTTTCAGCGGAAAGGAGCCACGCCGGAGCGTTAAGCCCGCATATCACAGTTTGCGGGATGGGAGCGCAGGCCGGGGCGACGCGCAGCGCTACGTCGATTGAGCGCGACAACGCAGGGGCGGAATGATGCCGCCCGCAGTGCGGGAAGAAGGCGTCATGGAAGTCCAATGAACCAGAGAGGATTCAAGCGGGGTTAACCCGCGAAGAAACCGACCATGGTGAATTGAGGATCGGAAAAGAACCGGTGGATCAAAGCGTACCTGTTTCCGATGGCGTCACACCAGAAAGAAGCTCATCCGCCATCATCAGCATACGGGGCAGGTGGAAGGGGCCCTTGAAGGTGCTGCCCTTGCAGGGGGGCTCGGTGGGCCTGCCGTCGCGGCGCAGGTAGCCGTACCACTCGCCGTATGCCGGGTCGCTGAAATAGGTTTTGCAATAGTCGAGGGTCTTGAAGAACCAGTCCAGGAAGACCTCCCGGCCGCTGTGCCGCCAGGCCATCAGGGCGGCGATGACGATCTCGTTGTGCGGCCACCAGAGCTTCATGTCGTGCTCATAGGCCTCCGGCGGCTTGCCCAGGCAGTCGACGAAGTAGAGCAGCCCGCCGAACTCCCTGTCCCAGCCGGCGTTGATCGCGTCCAGGAACATCTCCTGCGCCTCTTCGTGAAGCTGCCTGTCGCCCAGACGCTCCGCCTCCTGCATCAGAAACCAGCTGCACTCGATGTCATGGCCCGGGTTGACGACGCGGCCCGCGGTGAACTCATGCTGGAACTCGCCGTTCATGCCGACGGTCTCCAATGTGCAGCGCAGGTCCTTTTTGCGGTGATAGGCGAAGATGTCGTGCACGCACTGCGCGGCGCGGTCGTTATAAAGGCTTTCCTGCTCAGGATCCGCCTGGCGCAGCACGCCGGTCAGGTTGAGGTAGATCATGGGGTCGGCCAGCGCGCGCCCCGGGCGCGTTTCGGGGAGGGTCTTGGGGCCCAGGCCCACGGGGTCCGTCATCAGGCCGCGGTTGAGGGCCCAGATGAGGTCATAGGCGGCCCGGGCGCGGTCCAGGTATTCCCGCTTCCCGGTGAGGGCAAAATACTCGGCGTTCCCCATGGCGTAGAAGCCCTCGGAGAAGCAGTAGCGCCGCTGGCGCAGGGGCCTGCCGTCCGCGGTGACGGTGAAGTACATCCGGTTCCCTTTTTCCCGGTTGACGCAGTGGTCTTCCATGAATGTGAGGCAGCTCTCCGCCGCCGCCAGCCATTCGGGCTTCGCGCCGTACTGCCGGCACAGGCGGGAAAAGGTCCAGGCGCAGCGTCCCTGCATCCAGACGCTCTTGTCCGTGGAGAACACCTCGCCCGTCCTGTCCAGGCAGGTGTACACGCCGCCGTTGACGGGGTCCATGCCGTGGTCCAGCCAGAACCGGACGCAGCGGTCCAGCTCTTCCCTGACCCATTGGCGCGCTTCCGGAAGGGATCTGTTCATGTCGTTTCTCCTCATCCAATCAATATTCTTCAAACCCGCCCCGGCGGGAGTATTTCCCGGAGGCGAAATGCGCCATCATCGCGGCCTCGAAAGCCTCCTCGTTGCCTGCTTCCAGGGCCCGGACGATGTTTTCGTGCTTGACGATGGTTTCGTCCAGGTGCTTGAGTTTCTCCTCGGTCTTGAAATTCGCGTCCACGTCCCAGATCGCCTCCATCATGGAGATCAGGGTGCCGTTGCCGACGCGGGAAAAGATGGCCAGGTGGAACTCGCGGTCGTCCGCGTGGAAGAAGCGGTGCTCCTCCCACTGGCGCTTGATCCCCTCCAGGTGCGCGCGGATGACCCGGACGTCCTCCTCCCGCAGGCTGGAAAAGGCCTGGCGCATGTAGCCCAGCTCCAGGCGCTTGCGGATGTCCAGCATGTCGGCGATGGCCCTGTCCTCTTCGTTGGCGGCGGCGAAGATGACATTCTGGAAGATGAAGTCCAGGCTGAAGGGCAAAAGCACCGTGCCCCGGCCCGGCTGCGCGGAGACCATGCCCATCAGCTCCATGGACTTGATCGCCTCCCGCAGGACGTTGCGGCCCACGCCCAGCATGTCCATCAGGGCCTGTTCGGTGGGGAGGA
>CAZJCB010000351.1:0-2130 GCA_964544245.1 uncultured Christensenella sp. | reverse complement strand
CGCCGGCCGGTGCCGATGAAGGTGCCGATGGTGTCAAAGGTGTCGGTGAGGGAGAAGGCAAAAATGGTCATCAGGACCAGGGGCAAGCGGCCCAGGTCGTTGAACAGGCTCGGCAGGCCTTGCGAAGTGAAAATGACGCCGAAGGTCTGGGGCAGCTGGGCGGCGGCCTCGGAGAAGCTGACGGTGCTGCCCAGCTTGGTCACGCCCAGGGGGATGCCGATAAGGGCGGTGAGGATGATGGAGATCAGGATGGCGCCCCTCACCTTCATGACGGACAGCACGATGATGAGCACCAGCCCGATGAGGAAGAGCCACAGGGTCGGCTGGCCCAGGACGGGGATGGAGGGCACGCCGGCGCCGAAATTGATGAAGCCGGCGTTGAGCAGGCCGATGTAGGCGATGAACACGCCGATGCCGCCGGAAATGGCGTTCTGCAGGCCCCGGGGGATGGCGCGGATGATGTGCTTGCGCACTTTGGTGACGGTGATGAGGATGTTGATGAGCCCGCAGAGGAAGACCATGGACAGCGCCTGCTGCCAGGTGAACTGCAGGGTAAAGCAGACCGTGAACACGAAGAAGGCGTTCAGGCCCATGCCGGGCGCCTGGGCGTAGGGCACGTTGGCGAACAGGCCCATCACCAGGGTGCCGATGACGGAGGCAATGATGGTGGCCAGGAAGACCGCGCCCCAGGGCATGCCGGCCTGGCTGAGGATGCTGGGGTTGACCGCGATGATGTAGGCCATCGCGAAGAAGGTGGTGACCCCGGCGATGAACTCCGTTGACAGTTTCGTGCCGTGTTCCTTCAACCTGAACAGTTTCTCCATTGTTTCAACTCCCCTTATTCCGGGCGCGGCCCGGTTGTTCCACCCGCGCAATATACCACAGGACGCTTCCCTTGTCATCAGCAAAAACGAACATTGTTTGCCAAAATGATTATTTCGTTCGCTCATTCGTCCAGGACGTGCGGAAGGTTGCCCCTTTGCGCGGTCTGTTATAATATATTTCACAAACAGCAGCAGAGCGGGAGGTGTCGGGATGGAAGAAGCCGCGCGCGCGGACAGGGGCGGCCGCATCGCCGGCGGCCTGCCGGGCTTTGCCGGGTGGGAGCGGCTGTTCGGCTACCTCTACTGCATGCTGGCGTCCACCGCCGTCATCAGCCGGCCCGTCCTGGGCGGGGCCCTGTTCATGGTCGGCCAGGTGACCGTCCTGTTTTCAAAGCTGGTCAAGCCGGGGGATTTCAGGCGGCTGCCCCGCGCGATGCGCCGCGCCGGGATCGTCCTGGGCGCCCTGTCCGCCCTGTTCGCCCTGGGCATCCTGCTCGTTTACCCCCTGGCGGTGGACCTGCCGGGCGTGTGGCTCATTTTCGCGCTGAGCCTGCTGGTCCTGCTGATGAACGAACTGCTGGAGCGCGCCGAGCGCGCCGGCCGCCACCGGGGCCTGATCCGGCTGCGCCGCGTGGTGCGCCAGGCCGAACTCGCCCTGCTGTTCTGCGGGGCCGCGGCGCTCATCCTCTTCCTGAGCCTGGACACGCGGACCGCCTGGTACCTTCTGGGCGGCTACGCCCTGTGCTGCCTGTTCCGGCTGCTCAGCCTCGCCCGGGAGGAAAACGGCCCGCGGGAGCGGGGGGAGGCCGCCTGCGGGCTGGGAGAGGAATATGGCCGACTGGCGCAGGTCAACGCCTACAGGGCGTTCAGGGCGGTGATGATGATCACGGTCACGGCGCTGCAGGTGACGATGATCCTGATCTATACCTTGATCGGCACCACGGCGGACAGCCTCCTGTCCAGCATGCTCATCGCCTTCCTGTGCTCCCTTTTGGCCCAGTGGGCCACGACGCTGCTGTTCAGGCGCTCCCTCAGCCGGGGCAGGATGGAGCCGTTTACCGCGCTGCTCACGGGGCTCGCCCTGTGGCTGCTGAGCCTGATGTCCTTCGCCCTGCGCGCCTTTGACGGGCACACCCTCTTCAGCTATGCGGCGCTCGCCCTGTGCACCGCCGGCGTCACGATGGCCACCCGGGCGCTGCAGGCGCTGGAGGCGGACATGCGCGACGTCGTCCATTTCGCGACCGGCTCCCAGCCCGGGGACATGCTCACCCAGGCGCACGCCGCGCTGACGGAATACGCCGCGCTC
>CAZJCB010000350.1:0-2131 GCA_964544245.1 uncultured Christensenella sp. | reverse complement strand
AGGGAAGCGCAGCAGGCTGCAGACGAACAGGTTGAGCATCAGCAGGCCCACCAGCAGGAGGAACCACCAGGCCGTGAACACGCGGTCCACTCCCAGGGAGAGCAGGGCGCCGGCCGGCCCGTCGCCGTAGCGGGCGGCATACTGCGCCGGCAGCAGCCCCTGGGGGATGAGGCTGCCCGCCACGCAGGCCGCGGCGATCAGGCCCAGCAGCAGCAGCGCCAGCTTCATGGAGGAGAAAACGCGGAAGATCTTTTTCACACTGCCTCTCCGATAAAAGAAAGGGCCTGCCGTTCCTGTCCGGCAGGCCCGCAAAAGCCTGCGCTACTGCGCGATGAGGGCAAGGGCCGTGTCCGCCAGTTCCTCCGCCCTGTCCAGGCACTGGGCGGACAGTTTGGAATTGTGCGCGCCCTCGCTGTTCTCCACGAACACGAAGTCCCAATAGAACTGCGCCTCCCGGTTCAGCGCGCGCAGCTCCGCCAGGTCCTCATCCGCGGCGCCTGCGCTCACCCTGTCCGCCAGCAAGTTGGTCAGCTGGACTAGTTTGTCGGCGATGGCGTAGGTGCGGGCCTCGGTCTCCTCCTGGATGCCCTTCACAAAGCCGGACAGGTCCGCGTGGCAGGCGGCGCAGGTCTCCGAGATGGCGGGGCTGTTCAGCGGGCTGACCAGGTAGTGGGAAGAGTAGGCCTGGCCGGCCTCGTTCACCGCCTTGCCCATGTGGCAGTCCGCGCAGCTGAAGGTGTTCCGGTGCACGCCGCCCGCGCCGGTGTAGGTCTCAAACTCCGGGTGCTGCACCTTGATGAGTTCTGTGCCGGTGCGGGGGTTGACGTAGTCCGTGAAACCCAGCCCCTGGTAATAGGCGTAGACGGCCTCGGGGGAGGCGTTTTCCAGCCCCTGGTAGGGCAGGGTGGTGGCCTTGCTGTCTTTGGGGAAGTAGTATTCCACGTGGCACTGGGCGCAGGCCAGGATCTCCGGGTTCACGCCGCTGTCCCCGACGGCGTCCGCCAGGTAGCCGTGGGTGACCTGCAGCGCGGGCACTTCGTTGCCGTGGCAGTTGTAGCAGCTGACGGTCTCGCCCAGCCGGGCGGCGGCCTCCCCGAAGGGCAGCCTGTAGGCTTCTTCGCCCATCGCGTTGACCATGGCGGTGTAGTCGGCGGATTTGCAGGTCAGGCAGTTGGCCCTGGGGTGCGGCCGGCCGATGTTCTGCACGTCTTCCAGCGTGTACTCATGCCCGCGGGCGGAGAAATAGGAGTGCGAAAAGCCGATTCCTTCATACAGCACGGCGATCTGCGGGTGCGCCGCCACGTAGTCGGTAGCCTCGCTGTTGCTGATGTTCTCCTGGTAGCTGTTGTACTGGTCGGGGAATTTCTCCGCCCAGTCCTCTGCCGGGAGGGCCTCTGAGAGCGCGAAGGCGGCAAGGAGCAGGCTGAGGAGGAGGATTGGGAGAGCGACGAGCTTTTTCTTCATCGGGTGACCCCCCTTTATGTCCTGTGTGTCAAGACCAATATAATGATTCCCGACTGGATAGTCAACGGGCGCCGGCGGATTTATCTGGGTGTGCAGACGTACCAGGAGGCCCGGGTGTCCACCTGAATCACCCTGACCTCCGAAAAGCATGCCTTCATGTCAGACACGCAGTCCCGCATCTCGTCTTCCGCCACGTGGATGAAACGGAAGTAGTCGCCCCGCTCCAGCCATTCGATGAAGGAGGTCAGCAGACCGCGGTTCCCGTTGAAATCGTGGATGATGACCAGGCGCCCCGTGACCCTGGCCATCTCAAGGTACATGCGCCTGCGCTCCTCTTTCTGCAGGCCGTGGGCCACATAGGAGGCGAAGGAGAGGTCAAAGTGCCTGTCCGGGAACGGCAGGCCTTCCAGCACGTCGGCCTGGAGGAACCGGACGCCTTCGTTCTCAGGCCTTGCCTTCGCGGCTTCCAGCATCCTGGCCGCGGGATCGATCCCCGTGACCTGCAGGCCCATTTCCTTCAGGACGGAACAGAGGGCGCCAGGACCGCAGCCGACGTCCAGGGCGGTGGAATAGGCGGACAGGTCCACTTGCCGCCCGGCGCGCCCGAGCACCCGCGCGAAGCTGGCCCGCTGCCTGCCGTAAAACAGGCTGTAGACCGGCGCGATGG
>CAZJCB010000349.1:768-2145 GCA_964544245.1 uncultured Christensenella sp. | reverse complement strand
GCAAGGCGCTGTTCAACGTCAACGAGGTCATCACCTCCATCATGTTCAACTGGATCGGACTGTTCACCGTCAACGTGCTGACCTACAACAACCCGGTGATGCTGGCCAGCGCCTGGGGCGACGTGAGCAAGGAGCGCACCGCCGCGCTGGCAAAGGCCGCCCCGGAAGCCATCCTGCCCAAGCTGGGCATGGACAAGCTGATGAAATTCAACGGCATGAACGTCGCCATCTTCATCACCGTGGTTGCGGCCCTGATCATATGGTTCGTGCTGCAGAAGACCACCTTCGGCTACGAGCTCAAGGCCTGCGGGTTCAACCGCCACGCCAGCCAGTACGCCGGCATCAGCCCCGGACGCTCGATCGTCCAGTCCATGGTGATCGCCGGGGCGCTGGCGGGGCTGGGCGGCGGGCTGTACTACCTGTCCGGCACCGTGCAGCTCACCCTGGGCAAGGAGCTCTCGGCCATGGGCTTCAACGGCATTCCTGTGGCGATGCTGGCGGCTTCCCATCCGATTGGGACGATTTTCTCCGCGCTGTTCATCTCCTACATCCAGGTGGGCGGGGACGCGATGCAGCCGGAGTTCGCCCGGGAGATCATCGACATCATCATCGCGGCCATCATCTACCTGAGCGCTTTTTCGCTCCTGATGCGGGAACTGCTGGGGCGCGCGAAGTGGCGCAGCGTGCTCACATTGAGACCGGGGGAAAAGGCGCCGGCTGAAACAGATGGAAAGAGAGGTGATACCCCTTGATCATTCTGGCCGATATCTTAAGCGCGACGGTGCTCTTCGCGGTCCCGCTGCTCCTGGTGGCCCTGGGCGGGATGTTCTCGGAGCGTTCCGGCGTCATCAACATCGCGCTGGAGGGCATCATGATCGTGGGCGCCCTGGTGAGCTGCCTGTTCCTGAGCGCCATGGACAAGTCCGGCTTCGGGCCGGCGAACCCGCAGCTTTCGATGCTGCTGGCGATCCTGATCGCCGCCGTTTCCGGCATGATCTACTCCGCGCTGCTGGCCTTCGCCTCCATCAACCTGAAGGCCAACCAGACCATCGGCGGCGTCGCCCTGAACATGCTGGCGCCCGCCTTCGCCATCGTGCTGACCTGGGCCATCCAGGGGCAGGGCAACACCACCATCTTCATCCCCGCCTGGACGCGCGTCAGCGCGGAATCCATCGGGGTCGCGGACATCAGCACCTTCCTTCCCCGCTTCCTCTTCAAGTCCTTTTTCCTGACCACGCCCGCGGCGCTGCTGCTGCTGCTCATCAGCATCCTCGTCCTCTACCGGACCCGGCTGGGGCTGAGGCTGCGCTCCTGCGGCGAGCCCCCCCAGGCGGCGGACTCCGTGGGCATCAACGTGCTGCGCATCCGCTTCTGGTG
>CAZJCB010000349.1:0-758 GCA_964544245.1 uncultured Christensenella sp. | reverse complement strand
GCGCGGTTCGTCGCCGCCACCGGGGCCTCCCAGTTCGCGTTCCTGGCCGCGCTGGTGACCTGGGTCATCCTATTCCGTACCCCCTTCGGGCTGAGGATCGTGGCCTGCGGCGAGCACCCCCAGGCGGCGGACTCCGTGGGCATCAATGTCTATAAAATGCGCTACGCCGGCGTGCTCTTCTCCGGCTTCCTGGGCGGCATCGGCGGCCTGGCCTTCACCCTGGCCGCGGGCAGCGGCTTCCAGAGCCAGGTGGCGGGCTACGGCTTCCTGGCCCTGGCGGTGATGATCTTCGGCAACTGGAAGCCGCTGAACATCTTCCTGGCCTCGCTGCTGTTCGCCTTCTTCAAGATCCTGGGCTCCTATTCCGGCTCCATCCCCTTCCTGCCGCAGTTCAAAGGCATCGCCTCCAGCGAGTACATCTACATGATGCTGCCCTACGTGGTCACCATGATCGTGCTGATCCTCTCCAGCAAAAAGTCCCGCGCGCCCAAGGCGGAAGGCGTTCCCTACGACAAGGGCCAGCGGTAGGGCCCAGCGAGATATCCGGGAAACCGCTTCGGATTTACACGGATTTTACAAAACCATTGAATTAGAGGCGCTCCAGGTCTATAATGGAACCGTCAAATTGAAAAGGAGGGTCCCCATGAAAAAGGCAATTTCCATCCTGCTGGCGGCTGTGCTGCTCCTGTCCCTGACGGGTACGGCGCTGGCCAAAGACTACTCGGGCTACACCATCCGCATCTATTCCAACTCCAACT
>CAZJCB010000348.1:0-2164 GCA_964544245.1 uncultured Christensenella sp. | reverse complement strand
AGTTCAAGCAGTTTGTCCTGAAGCGGGCCAAGGATTCCGATTTTGTCGGCTCCATGATGGATGACCTCACCGAACCGCCGCCACCGAATGCCGGAGAGGCGATTCCCTTCCTCGGTGAAACGAAGATCTATGAATTTGTATTAGATATTGCCGCCTCCGGCGATCTTGTTCTCAATGTGAGCGGCACCTGGATCGGCCGACGTTCTGAAGACGCCACCGATGATGATGCCCTGCGTTATATCAGGGGCAAGGCTTTCAGAACCGGCCAGGAGATTCAGCTCGGCCTTCCCGGGGCTGTAGGCGGAGGCACTGTCACTGTTCCCAATCCACCCCCAGGTGGCACCACGCAGCCAGGTACTGGTGGAACCATCCCACCGGCGGATGGTGGTACCGGCACGCCATATCCTCCGGGCACTTCCGGTGGAGGTCGAACCATAGGTGAGACCGGTGAACCGGGCGGCACGGCCGGTACCGGCGGGATTATTCCACCCGAACCAATCCCGGCCATCAAAACCAACAAATCAGAAGAACCCGCCACCGGAATTAACCTCTCTGGCTGTTTCGAAACCTGGGGCGTGCCCACCAGCCAGGCCATCGAAACGGCCCGGATTGAGTTTTCGGGCCTGACAGCCCAGCAGATCAAACAGATTCTGCAGCGGATTCCGTCCACCTTCAAAGCCACTCTTGAGATCGCCTACAAAGATGGAGGGGAGCAATGAGCACGGATTGGAGCGGCATCATTCTCGACTCACAGTCTCCCCAAGACGCTTGGGCGGAGATATTCTCAGCAATGCATGCACTGTCGAGGTCCAGCTCGTCTCCGGTCGCGCTTCATGACGCCACCGTTATACCGGATCGACTGCTGACCGAAGCGGCATGGGAGCTGTGGGAAGCATTCCCGATGCTCGCCGAGAAAACCTCTGGCAACCTTAAAGGCTGGGCAGTTGGTTCCGGAAAGGCTGTTCTGATTCTCGATGCCCTGTCGCTCCGCGAGCTTCCCATCCTTATGGGAGCAGCAGAAGCACGAGGCATTCAGCCGGTACAAGTTAAGGTCACGGGATCTGAATGCCCGTCCACCACCGATCACTTCGCTAAAAGCCTCGGCCTGCCTTCCCGAAGCGCATTGGCCAACGACGGCAAACCCGGCACCTTCGCTCTTTTCGGCGGTGACTGTTACACCGATGTGGTCAGCCTGCCCTTTGAAGACTGCGCGGTCCCGCCGACGCCAAACCTGGTGATCTGGCATTCATGGCTGGATGACCTGATTCACCTTCAGCAAAAGCTCCCGGACCAGATCGCCAGCATTGCTGCCAGCACCTTGCAGAGCGATGGTTTCTGGAACTTTATCAATCGGCTGCGCCAAGGGCGGGGTCTGATTATCACCTCGGACCATGGCTATGCAGTCAGCAAGCGCTTTTCCTCGGAGGTCGAGGACCCGGATGCCATCGAAATATTGCGAAAGACCTTCGGCGCATCCCGCAACAAGGCTGTTTCCGAGCCTTGGCAGAAGCGATTCATGCCGCCTATCGTCATGACGAATAATAACCAGCACGTGGTCATGGGCCAACGGAAGTGGAAGGTACAGGGGGGATTCCCTCACGTCTGCCACGGCGGAATGAGCCTTCTCGAGGTTGCCGTGCCCTACATGGAGTTTCCCGCGCTATGAGCGATCAAAATGCAAAACAATTCGATCTTTGGGGTAATGCGGTAGAGAAGAGCGCAGCAGCCCCCAAGAAAAATGGACGAAAGACAAAAGCCGATAAACAGGCAGAGCTGCTCCCCGATAAACTCGGCAAGGCGGTCAGACTGCCGGTGCCGGATTTTACCGATCCGAATCGGAAACTAACTTGTCTAGAGGTGGATTTCCCAATAGCAAATATCAACGCTCTATCTGCACTTGAGACGAAACAAGCGACGACCAAAAAACCTGTTTATCTAATGTCAAAATGGTGGGCGAGAAGACAATCCAGCGTTTTTCGTTCGATGCTCGTTGCAGCAGCAACCGAGGCTCCGGCCGACCCCAACGAGGCAGCCAAACTTGTCTGGGACCATTACTACTGCAACCACCAGAAGGCAGGCTCCTTCAAGCACCTTAAGGTGCTGGACCCGTTCATGGGCGGCGGCACTACTCTGGTTGAGGGCTCGCGTCTCGGCATGCAAATGA
>CAZJCB010000347.1:0-2174 GCA_964544245.1 uncultured Christensenella sp. | reverse complement strand
GGCCGCCAGGAGGAGGGAGAGGAGTTTTTTCATGGGGTTGGCCTCCAGTGTGTCTTTATTTTTACCGGCTCGCGCCGATAAATCCTTAGTTGATGTCCACCCACCGGGAATTTTCCGCGGCGCTCTTGATCACCGCATGGATGAATTTTACCCCGTTGACGCCGTCCTGCACGCGTGGGAAATCAATTTCCGAAACGTCTTCGCCGTTTTGCCGTTTGAGCACCGCGGTGATGAAGTTCTTGTACAGGTTGGCGAAGGCCACGTGCAGGCCTTCGGGGTGCCCGGTCGGCAGGATGCTGTATCCCCCGGCTTTTTCCTTGATATAGCCGTTGCCGCGGGTGAGGTTCCGGGGCGCCCCGCCCCGGGGGGTGTAGCGGACGAAGTCCGGGTGCTCCTGCTGCCATTCCAGGGAACCCTCGTCTCCGTAGACGCGCACCGCCAGGCCGTTGAGCGTCCCCGCCGCGACTTGGGAGCACCAGTACGCGCCGTTGGCGCCGTTGTCATACTCCACCAGGATGTTGGCGTTCAGATCCAGCGGCTGCCCGAAGCGGTTGACGGTGGCCAGCAGGCGCCTGATCTTCAGCCCGGTCACGTAGTGGACGAAGTTCTCGATGTGGGTGCCGATGTCGCCGACGCAGTTGGAGATGCCGGCGACCTTGGGGTCCTTGCGCCAGACGGACAGCTTCAGCTCCGCGTTCTCCGCGGGGTGAAGGTCGTCCAGCAGCCATTCCTGGGGATACTCGGCGTTGACGGAGATGACCTTGCCGATCTTCCCCCCGGCCACCATCTCCCGCATCACCTTGGCCAGCACGTAGCCGGTATAGGAATAGTTCACCCCGAAAAGGAGACCCTTCTCCCTGGACAGTTTGGCCAGTTCCTCCGCCTGTTCCACGGTGAAGCACAGGGGCTTCTCGCACATCACGTGGATGCCGTTTTTAAGGAATTCCTTCGCGATGTCATAGTGGGTGACGTTGGGGGTGACGATGCTGACAAAGTCGATGCCGTCCTCCCGGGCGCCTTCCGCCCTGGCCATGTCCTGATAGGTGGCATACACGCGCCGCGGGTCCAGGCGGAACAGTTCCCCCGTCTTCCGGTTCTTTTCGGGCGAGGAGCCCGAAAAACATCCGGCCGTGAACTGGGCGCGCGGGTCAAAACCGAGGGCCTTGCGGTGGACGTCCCCGATAAAGGCGCCGGCGTCCCCGCCGACCATGCCGTAGCGTACTGTCTGAACCATGTCGGCCTCCTCCTAATTCGCGATGGCCTCGTCAAACCTGACGAGCGAGGGCTTGAAATCGATCTTCCTGACAAAGGCGCAGGCTTCCGTCGCGCCGTGGACGCGGTCCATCCCGCTGTCCTCCCACTCGACCGACAGGGGGCCCTCATAGCCGTGGGCGTTGAGCACGCGGATGATCTCCTCAAAGTTGACGCCGCCATGCCCCAGGGAGCGGAAATTCCAGCCGCGGCGAAGGTCGCCGAAGTCGATGTGCGAGCCCAGCAGCCCGCTGCGCCCGTCCAGGGTGACCGCCGCGTCCTTCATGTGCACGTGGTAGACCCGGGAGATGAAGTCGTTGAGGAAGAGGTGCGGCTGGATGCCCTGCCAGAGCAGGTGGCTGGGGTCGAAATTGAGCCCGAACTCCGGCCAGTCCCTGAACTTGTCCAGCAGGCGCTGCGCGGAGTAATAGTCAAAGGCGATCTCCCCGGGGTGCACTTCCAGGGCGAAGCGCACGCCGTGCTTCCTGTATTCGGCCAGGATGGGCGTCCAGAGGTCGTAGACCTCCTGGAAGCCCGCCTCCACCATCGCCTCGGTGGTCTGCGGGAAGGAGTACAGGTATTTCCAGATGGGGCTGCCGGTAAAGCCGGTGATCACATTCACGTCCAGCATGCGGGCGACCCTGGCGGATTTTTTCATCTGGTCCGTCGCCCATTCGCGGATGCCCTGGGGATTGTCCGCCAGGCGGGAAGGGGCAAAATTGTTCAGCCGGGGGTCGGGGGCGTCGCCCACGCACTGGCCGATGATGTGGGTTGCGATGGCCTTGCAGACCAGGCCATGCTTCTTGAGGGTGTTTTTGATGAAGGGGATGTACTCCTTGTCCTCCAGCGCGCGGTCGATGTCCAGGTTGTTGCCCCAGCAGGCGATTTCCAGGCCGTCATAGCCCATGTCCTTTGCCAGCGCG
>CAZJCB010000346.1:0-2205 GCA_964544245.1 uncultured Christensenella sp. | reverse complement strand
CCTCGCGGGAGGGCACGCCCTCCATCAGCTTCTCGCCGCCGACGAAGAACGTCGGTACGAAGTAGTAGTCGAAGCGCTCGGCGATTTCCGGATGCACCCGCTCGTCGATGACCGTGAGGGGGACGCGGGCATACTCGGGATGCTCCGCCAGAATCGCGTCGATCAACTCCTGCGCCCGGCGGCAGTGGGGGCAGCCCTCGAACATGAACAGCTTGACTTCCTTCATCGTCTCCGCCTTTCCGGTAAAACCCCGGCGCCGCGCAATGCCGACGGCGCATCACCCCAGTCGGGCACCTTGAGCGTCTCGCCATCCCGCAGCGCGGAACGGTGGGCGGCGACGCCCATGGCCATGTAGCGCACGGACTCCCAGACGTTGATCGCCGGGATCCGGTTGTCGCGCACGGCCGCCACAAACTCATGCGCCAGGTAGGGGTGCGAGCCGCCGTGCCCCCACGGATGGAAGTCGGTCTCCCGCAGTTCGTCCGCGCTCTTCCCCGGATGCGCCACCTGCTTGAAGGCCAATTCGACCTCGGGCGGCAGGGGGTCGAACATCTCCTTCTCCGTGAGGGCGCGTTGCTCCGGCTTGGGCAGCGTATTGAGATCGATACTCGCAAAGTCGGGGCGCGCGATGCTCCACCAGCGGTTCTCCGAGAAGCTGCCCCGCGTGCCGAAGACGCGGAAGGTCTCGCTATCCTGTCCGGGGCATCCGGGCGTCTCGCGCATCTCGCAGATGCGCACGGTCGCCCCGTTGCTCATGCGGAAGAGCGCCATCTCGTTGGAGAAGGCGTTGTCGGCGAAGAAGGGGTCGTTCGTGCGGTTGCGGTAGCCGTAGGCCGTGACCTCGACCGCATGCGCATTCATGACGCAGACCGGGCCGCTGGTGGAGTGGGTGGGATAATGCATGGGGCCGGAGAGGCAGCCGCGCCTGATGTAGGTCTGGCGGAGATCCTTCCACTCCCGCCCCGGCTTGCTGTTCGCGCGCGAGGCGCTGACCTGGCGCAGGTTGCAGGCGTTGTCGACATCGTGGAAGTACTCGCCCTCGGCGTAGACGAAGTCGCCGAAGCTGCCCGTCCGCGCCATGCGGCGGCAGAACTGCGCCTGGGGGCGGTAGAAGGTGGTCTCGCCCAGCATGTAGTGCAGGCCGGTGCGCTTGACGGTATTCACCAGCCGGTCGCACCAGTCCAGCGTCTCGTCGTCGTCGGGAATGCTGATGATGGGCACGGCGCTGTAGACGTGCTTGCCGCTCTCCAGCGCCTGGATGCACTGCGGCGCATGGAGCCAGGGCTGGGTGATGACCACCAGCGCGTCGAAATCGGCGCGGCAGATGGCCTCGATCGAGTCGAAGCAGTCGGCCTCGCGGACCTTGTCGGCATAGAAGGGATCCTTGAAGAAGCGCGCCACGCGGTCGGGCTCGGCATCGCAGAGGCCGATGCGGTCGACCCACGGATGATTTTTGAAGAGCGGCGCGAAACAGGACCCGAAACTGCCGAGTCCCACAAGTCCGATGCTGATGCCCATGATGCGTTCTCCGGTGAAGCGTGTGACAGGATTTCAGATGCGCTGCAGGGCGTTTCGCATGCTGGACGGCGACGCGTCCTCGGCCAGATAGCTCTGGCGGGCCAGGTTGAGCAGCATTCCGACCGCCACCATCGACGCCATCAGGCTCGATCCGCCGTAGCTCAGGAAGGGCAGCGCCAGCCCCTTGGTGGGCAGGCAGCCCATGACCATCCCCATGTTGAACCCCGCCTCGAAGCAGAGCAGGATCGTCAGGCCCAGACCCAGGAAGCGGCCAAAGCGGTCAGGCGCCCGGTAGGCGATCCAGGCGCCGCAGGCCAGCAACGCGCCGAAGAGCAGGATGATCCCGGCCGAAGCGGCCAGGCCGAACTCCTCGCCGGCAATCGCATAGATGAAGTCGGTATGCGCCTCGGGCAGATAACGGTACTTCTGGATGCTGTTGTTGAGTCCCACGCCGAGGGGGCCGCCGATGACAAAGGCATTGAGCGACTGAACCGTCTGGTGCGCCCGCTCCCCCCCCTTCCCGAGCAGACCGTCAACGAAGTCCTTCACGCGGGTCAGGCGGTGCGGATCGTTGACCAGGAAGAGCGCCATCCCGGCGACCACCACCGGCACGGCGGAAAGGAGGTAGATGAGCCGCGTGCCCGCCGCCAGGAAGATCGTGGCGGCAATCACCGCGATCACCAGCGT
>CAZJCB010000345.1:0-2215 GCA_964544245.1 uncultured Christensenella sp. | reverse complement strand
GAGGATCTCCTTTTCAAAGGAGGAAGAGGCGGGGTTGACCACCGCGTCGGCGCCCATGCGGGACGCCATCCCCAGCCGGAAATCGCAGGCGTCGCTGACGATGACGCGCCTGGCCCCCCGGTATTTGAGCCACAGCAGCGCGAGCAGCCCGATGGTCCCCGCCCCGACGAGCAGGATGTTCTCAGCATCTACGATCTGCCGGTCCGACAGTTTGGCGACCGCGCTGTACGCCACGGCGGAGGGCTCCGTCAGGGCGGCGGCCTCCGCCGTCATGCCCGAATACGGGATCAGGTACTGTTCCCGGACGCAGACGTATTCGGTCATCGCGCCATCATACGCCATCACGCCGAAGAAATCGGCGTTCGGGCACAGGTTGACCAGGCCCTTTTTGCAGGTCTCGCACTCGCCGCAATACAGTTTCGGGAAGACGATCACCCTGCGCCCGGGTTCCAGGGCGCCGCTGCCTGGCGCGCGCTCAACCACGCCGGCGAACTCATGCCCCATGATCATCGGGGGCACGCGCCGGCCAGTCTTGCCCAGGAATCCCTCCACGTCGGAGCCGCAGATACCGCAGGCTTCGACCCGGATCAGATACTCGCCGGGCTTTGGCACCGGAATGGGAATTTCCCGAAGTTCCGCCCGACCGTCGCCCACGTAATAGACCGCTTTGATGGCCTTCCCCTCCCTGCGTCCACATAGGACGCCTTCAGCCGCGCCTTAGATGGCGCTCAGCGCTTCCCGGACCTTTTGCGCCACCCCTTGGGGCGTCAGGTTGAACTTCTGAAGCAGCAGGCTGTAATTCTCCGCCGAATACCCAAAAGAGTCCTCAATGCCGTGGATCGCGACGGGGAGCCGCTGCATTGACAGCGCTTCGCAGATCGCGGAGCCGAGCCCGCCGTGGACGCTGTGCTCTTCCGACGTGACGACGGCCCTGACGCCCTGGCAATACCCCAGCAGTGCCTGGGCGTCCAGGGGCTTGATGGTGCTCACGCTCACGACGCGCACGCTGACGCCCTCCTGCTGGAGGGCCTCCGCCGCCTGCAGCGCGATGGAGACCATGACGCCCGTCGCGAACACCACGGCGTCGCGGCCATCGCGCATCAGACGCAGTTTGCCGATATGGTATTCCTCGTCCGGGTCGATGTACACGGGCAGGTCGTTGCGATTGAGCCGGATGTAGCACGGGCCCTTCGTATCGGCCATTGCCCTGACGATTTTGGCGGTTTCCACCGCGTCCAGGGGTGAGAAGACCGTCATCCCGGGCAGCACGCGCATCAGCGCGATGTCGTCGACCGACTGGTGCGTCTTGCCGTCCCCAAAATCAGATAGCCCGGCGGATGAGCCGCAGATCTTGACGTTCAGCCTCGGGATGCAGATGGAGGAGCGGATCTGGTCATAGGCGCGGCCGGTGGAGAACACGGCGAACGAATTGGTGAACGCCGTCTTGCCGGTCAGCGCAAAGCCGGCCGCCATCGAGGTCATGTTCTGCTCCGCGATGCCTACCTGGAAATAGCGGCGCGGATATGCCTGCCGGAACAGCTCGGACATCGTGGACTTGCCGAGGTCGGCCTCCAGAACGACGATCCCGGAGTTGGACCCGCCAAGATCGCGCAGCGTTTCGCCGTAAGCCTGCCTGCAATTCTTCAGTTCCATCAGAGCGCCTCCCGCATTTTCCGTATCGCTTCCGTGGCCTGCGCCTGCTCCTGTTCGCTGATCGCGCCGTTGTGAAACCTGACCTGGCCTTCGGCGAAAGGGAAGCCCTTGCCCTTGACGGTGCGCGCGATGATGATCGTGGGCGCGCCTTCAACGTGTTTCGCCTCGTCCAGCGCGTCGAGTATGGCCGCCACGTCATGGCCGTCGATCTCGATCGTGTGCCATCCGAACGCCGCCCACTTTTCCTTCAGGCGGCCGATGGGCAGCACCGTGTCCGTGGCGTCGGTGGCCTGCAGCTTGTTGTAGTCCAATATGGCGCACAGGTTGTCTGCCTTGTAGGCGGCGGCCGCCATGGCCGCTTCCCAGATCTGGCCCTCATCCTGCTCTCCGTCGCCGATGATCACAAAGACGCGGGCGTCGGACCCGTCGAGTTTCAGGCTCAGCGCCATGCCCAGCGAAATCGACAGCCCCTGGCCCAGAGAGCCGGTCACAGCCTCAATGCCGGGCGTCAGGTCCATGTCCGGATGGCCCTGCAGGATACCGCCGATGGTCTTGACCTTCG
>CAZJCB010000344.1:0-2217 GCA_964544245.1 uncultured Christensenella sp. | reverse complement strand
TACGTGGTCGTCAACCCTATGTTCCCGGAAACGGTCGGCGACCTCGGACTGATGGACAAGAACCCGAAGTTCATCGGCGCCAAGATGCACCCCGACTACCACGGGTACGACCTGGCCTCGCCGTCCGTCAGGGGATGCCTGGATGCGGTCGCGGAGCGCGTGCCGCTGATCCTGTTCCACACCTCGTGCATGCCGGGGACGGGGTTCGCCGACGCCGGCGCGATCCTGGATTTCGCGGCGCGCCATCCCCGCACCCGAATCGTCATGGCGCACATGGCCGGGATCTTCCAGAACGGGAACTACCCCTATTTCCCCAACTTCCGCGGGCTGGAGAAAGTCGCGGAGCGGCGCCTGGACAACGTCTACGTGGACACCGCCCACACGCTGATGTACGTCTACCCCGGCGTGATGGAGAAGATGGTCGAGCTGCTCGGCCCCGACCGTATCGTTTTCGGCACCGACGTGCCGCTGCAGGGCCCCATGCAGATGCGCTTTGCCATCGAGATCATCCAGGCCCTGAAGCTTCCGGACGCCGATAAAGAGAAGATCCTTTTCGGCAACGCGAACAGCATCATCCGCGGCGGACGGCAGACGCCGGCCTGAGCCGGGCGCGCAAGGGAGGCAGACGTGAATACGCTAGCGGGCGGCGCTTTGACCATTCTGGCCGGTGTGATGCAGGGGGCCTTCCCGCTGCCGATGAAATACGCCTCCAAATGGAGGTGGGAGAACACGTGGTGCGCGTTCGCCCTCTGGGGCTTTGTCATCCTGCCCTGGCTGCTGGCCTTCCTGACGATCCCGGCACTGGGCGGCGTGTACGCGTCGGCGTCCTGGAAGACCCTGGCGGCGGTCACCCTGTTCGGCGCGGGGTGGGGCGTCGGCACGATCTGCTTCGGCATCGGGGTCAGCATGGTCGGGCTGGCCCTGGGCCTCGCCGTGGTCAACGGGATGACCGGCGCCCTGGGGACCCTGATCCCCATGCTCCTGCTGCATCCCGAGGCGCTCCGCACGCCCGCCGGACAGACCATCCTGGGCGGCGTGGCGCTGATGCTGGTCGGCGTGTGCCTGTGCGCCCTGGCCGGCAGGCAGAAGGATCGCGCGCTGGCGTTGCCGGGTCCCGGCGGGGCGGGCGCCCGGCGCCTCGGCTCCCTGTGCAAGGGGCTGGTCGTCTGCGGGATCAGCGGGGCGGCCTCGCCCATGCTGAACTTCGCGTTTGTCTTCGGGGAGGAGATCGTCTCCAACGCCAAGGCGGCGGGGGCGTCGCCGGCGCATGCCAGCAATCCGGTCTGGTGCTTGGCCATGAGCTCCGCCTTCGTCACCACCGCCGTCTACGGCCTCTGCCTGATGGGCAAGGACCGGGGCTGGGGCAGGTACGCCCTCAAAGGCGCCGCCTCCTGCTGGGGGCTGACCTTCGCCATGGGGGCCCTGTGGTCGGGCGGCATCGCCTTGTACGGCATGGGTTTGTCGAACCTGGGCCCGCTGGCCGCCTCCATCGGCTGGCCGATACTCATGATCGCGACGATCGTGACGGGAAACCTGTGCGGCCTCGCCACGGGCGAGTGGAAGGGCGCGGGGCGCAAACCCCTCCTGACGATGGCGGCCGGGCTCGCCGTTCTGTTTGTCGCCATCGGCCTCATCGGGCTGGGCAACCGCTGAGAGGCCGGCCCGGGATAACACGAAGAGAAAGGAAACCGAAACATGATGAAGCGACGCGATTTTCTGAAGACGACAGCGACACTGGCCGGCGCGGGCGCGGCAACCGCGTTGGGCGCGGTGCTGGCCGGATGCCGCTGCCACCGGGCCGCGGAGGCCAAGTACCCCGCGTACGAGAACAGCCTGCGCGACCGGCTCTGGATGTGGGGACATGACACGGGGGTTTACGACGGGCCGGGGGGGATCTACAACATCCCGGTGAGCGCCCCGATCAGCATGGCCGACGGCATCAAATCTATGGGGATCCCGAACGTGTGCGTGATCCGCCACGGCGTCGGGAACGAGGAGTACAACCGGCAGTTCAAGGGAGTGAAGCGGGTCGCGTGGACCCTTTCCATGGGCTCCAACAAGTCGTACCGGGACTTGAAGAACTACGTCTTCGGCCTGCGCGACACCATGCCCAACCTGACCGGCTATTACCTCGACGACTTCTTCCGGTTTCACGACCGGCCGGGCTTCGACAAGAATTCCGAGACCGTGCCCGCGCCCGCGGCGCTTTCGCTGGAC
>CAZJCB010000343.1:1985-2231 GCA_964544245.1 uncultured Christensenella sp. | reverse complement strand
GTACCCGGCGCCTCTCCGGAGAAATGCCAAATCCGCCGCCGTGTGCCGTCCGCAACCAGTTATTTTGGATTATACCGCACTCAAGCAGGATTTGTATACGCCCGGTGCCGTTTACGCGCGAACGATGGCGTTTCCAGTCAGTCACTGCGCGCTCTTAAACGCGGAAATAAAACTCCCGGCAGGACCCGCCGGAAAACAGCCTCGCCGTTTCTGAAATGAGCAGATAAATGCCCGAAAGAAAAATGA
>CAZJCB010000343.1:0-1975 GCA_964544245.1 uncultured Christensenella sp. | reverse complement strand
GGGGTGATATTATCACTGGCGAATAACAATTGTTTTTTACAGAATACGTAGTGCCTCATGTCAAATTGAGCGCGAAAGTGCTGTCGATGCCTCACATAGTTTGAGCGCGAACGATATTTCCCGGCATCAGCATTTTTACACCTTCTTTCGGTTTTTCTAACGACATTTTGTCGCTGCTTACGCTTCAATAAGCAGCTTATAAACACTTTTGGTCAGGGGGTTACGGCTTATCATGCTTCGCGCACTCTGAATCTGTGACTGTTCCAAGCCGTTCGTAGGCGATTGCAGGAAATTTCCGCGGGATTGACCGGGAGTGGCCGCTATGCCAGGCTTGCTGCCGGGTCAGCCTCCGCAGGGGCTGGCCCCTAAGCTGACCCCGCATGGCGGCAGAGGCTCCCTGTCAATCCGGAAAGCGGATAATTTCCGGTGGAGAGATGCCGGTTTTCTGCGCAATGGTGCTGCACTGAATGCAACCGTTTCTACACGACAGCAACTCTTATACCTCCCTGCTGCCGTTTCAATCGACGGTTTTCGGCTTCTTCCGCTGCCATGGACAGATTATCAGTCTTGTCCTTCGCTAAACTTGTCAGGATGTTTTGAAGAGAGGCTATTTCACGTGTCAGCATGGCGGGATTGATGGAATCCCTCAACCGCGTCAGTTCCTCAATTTGTTCATCGGACAGCACTTCCGCTGCCAACAGACGCGCAAACGGCGTACGCGGCCTATCGTATACGCGCTTGCGTCTGCCCACTTTATCGGACGTCCAACCGGTCGGTTTCTTTGTGGCGGTAAAGAAATTCATCTTCAGACAGACGGCTTTCCATAACGCAGACAGTGTCTCCAGCTCCTCCCGCGTGTCATAGCGGTAGTAAAAGCCGAAACGGCGGACAACATGATTATTCTTGGCTTCCACATGCGCCTGATCGTTCTTTTTATAGGGACGCGCCCGGGTAAAGAAGATTTTCTTTTCCATTGCCCAGTTCACCACATCGTAGTTGATCAGTTCACTGCCATTATCACAGTCCAATCCCTCGACATGGTATGGGATGCTGTCTACCGCTGCGTCCAGGGCGGCACGAATATGTACATGTGCGTTATTGCGCATCGCTTCCAGCTGAATCCACCCGATGGCCACATCTGTCATCGTCAGAGTCCTTGCAAACTCGCCTTGCAGCGTAGGACCGCAGTGCGCAACGGTGTCTGCCTCAAAGAAGCCCGGTCCCGACTCCATTTCATCCCCTGCTTTGCGGATTTTGATTGAGTTGCGAAGGAGTGTGCCGGGTTTGGTGGCACTGAACCCCCTGAGCCTTAGGCGATCTCGCTCCGGTTTCAGATAGCGGTCCACTGTTGCGGCGCTCATGCACAGCAATTCCTCCCGGACTTGCTCTGTCCAGCCGTTGAAATGAAGTAACAGTTCCCCGTGAGCCTCCAAAGACGCAATCCACTGAGCCCGGTCTTCGACCAGATACTTCCCACAGGGCATACACATCACATGCCACAACCACACAAGCTTCTCCTTGACAGCCGTACTGTATTTGGTTGGCCGACTTTTTCTTCTGTCGATGCGCAAGACACTCTTCTTGCCCAGCGTTTGTGAAGTCAGGTAACGCCGCGCTGATGATCTGCTCAATCCTGTGCTCTCGCAAAAGGTGTTCAGGATGACAGACTTCTCAGCCTTCCCTGCCCCGCGGTAAGCAGTCTTCAGCCGTTTTGTTACTTCGATCCGTGTTCCCATCGAGACGACTTCCTTTCTCATCCCCCTATTGTACCTTCTATGCGCTCAAATGTATCTGAGGCACGACTCCTTTTTCGCGCTCATTGTATATAAGGTACGTCGGACAGTTGACAAAAGCGTTCAGGGACAATATAATAACATGCGTACAAGTAAAAACCCTGGCGATGACGGCGCGTTAGTAGCCTTGCGGCACCTTTGTCAAGAGACGGGACATCACCGGCTGAGAGTGTCCCGCAAAG
>CAZJCB010000342.1:0-2234 GCA_964544245.1 uncultured Christensenella sp. | reverse complement strand
TGCGCAAGCTCGGCACCCTGGTCGCCGTCTCGGGGGCCTTGAGCGCCCCCCTCATCCTGTCTATGATCTTCATGCTTATTGATATACACGCGCCCATCCTCCATCACCCCCTGCTGCAGTTTGCCCTGGCGACGCCGGTGCAGTTCATCGTGGGATGGCGCTTTTACCGCAACGCCTACCTGGGCCTGCGCGGCGGCAGCCCCGGCATGGACCTCCTGGTGGCCCTCGGCACCAGCGCCGCCTATTTCTACAGCCTCTACAACGGTTTCATCCTGCCGGCCATAACCGGCGATGCGGGGGACCTCTATTTCGAAGCTTCGGCCGTGGTCATAACCCTTGTCCTGCTTGGAAAATTTTTCGAGGCTCGCGCCAAGGGGATGACCTCCGAAGCGATAAAAAAGCTTATGGGGCTCCAGCCGGCGACGGCAGTGATCGTGCGGGACGGGCGGGAGATCACCATTCCGGCCGCCGAGGTCGCCCCCGGCGATATGGTCGTGGTGAAGCCGGGCGAGAAGATACCGGTGGACGGCAGGGTCATCGAGGGCTCTTCCTCCGTGGATGAGAGCATGATCACCGGTGAGAGCGTTCCCGTGGACAAGGGGCCAGGCGATACGGTCACCGGGGCCACCATCAATCGCTTCGGGACCATCACCTTCCGGGCGGAGCGCGTCGGCCGGGACACGGTCCTCGCCCAGATCATCCGAACCGTGGACGAGGCCCAGGCGGGGAAGCCGCCCATACAGCGCTTCGCTGACCGGGTATCGGCCGTGTTCGTGCCGTCGGTCCTGGCCGTGGCGGCCGTGACCTTCGCGGCATGGATGATCGCCGCGGGCAATATCCAGATGGCCATCGTGAGTGCCGTGGCGGTCCTGGTGATAGCCTGTCCCTGCGCCCTGGGACTCGCCACTCCCACGGCGGTCATGGTGGGGACGGGGCGGGGCGCGGACATGGGGATCCTCTTTAAGAGCGGGCCGGCCCTGGAGGCGGCCTGCCGCACCCGCGCCGTGATCCTGGACAAGACCGGCACCATCACCACGGGCGAGCTGTCTGTCTCGGACATCGTGCCGGCCGGCGCCATGTCAAAAGAGGACCTACTGCGCTACGCCGGCATCGTGGAGAAGAGATCGGAGCACCCCGTAGGCAGGGCCATTTACGGCCGCGCCCTCGAGTCGGGAGATCTGCCGGACCCGGAACAGTTCGCCGCCGAGCCGGGAAAGGGGGTCAGAGCACGTTGCCAGGGGAAAGACTTATTGGCGGGCACGCCGGACTATCTCGCCGGGAGCGGTATCGATACCTCCTGCTGCGGCGCTATTCTCGCGGGCCTGGAGGGCATGGGAAAAACGGCGGTCCTCATCGCCGTTGACGGCGCTGCCGCCGGCGTGGTAGCCGTGTCCGATACCATCAGGGATTCGTCGCGACGCGCCGTCGAGGAGCTCGCGGAGATGGGAATCGACGTATACATGGTGACGGGCGACAACCGGCGCACGGCCGAGTACATGGCGGCACAGGCCGGCATTGACGCCGGACGCGTCATAGCGGGGGTGCTCCCCGCGGCCAAGGCCGACGCGGTGCGGGAGCTCCGGCGAAGCGCCGGGGCCGTGGCCATGGTGGGGGACGGCATCAACGACGCGCCGGCCCTTGCCGCGGCCGATACCGGCATGGCCGTAGGCACCGGAACGGACATCGCCATGGAATCTGCGGACATCACCCTCATGAGCGGCGACCTTCGGGGAGTCGTTACCGCCATCAGGCTGTCCCGCCGCACCATCAGGAAGATCAGGCAGAATTTTTTCTGGGCCTTCATTTACAACTGTGTCGGCATCCCCTTTGCCGCGTCGGGAATGCTCTCCCCCGTCATAGCGGGCGCCGCCATGGCGATGAGCTCGGTATCGGTGGTGATGAACTCGCTACTGTTGAGGAGGTTCAGGTAGCTACTGCACCATCTCACCGATGATGCGGTCCAGCTCGCCGGTGAGCTCGTTGATCATATTGGTCGAGCGGCCCAGCTTCAGGGCTATGTTGACGATTTCCTGCGAGTTCTGGGCGATATCGAAGGCGGTCTTGGTCGATTCGTCCGTGGCGATCTTCTGCTCCGACGTTGAATTCTCGATGGTCTTGCTCGATTCATGGATCTTGGTGCTGAAGTTCTTGATCGTCTTGATGGTGACGCCGATGTCAGATATCAGGTTCCCCACCTCGGTGACCTCGACCTTGATGGCCAGGATGGCGTCGTT
>CAZJCB010000341.1:0-2237 GCA_964544245.1 uncultured Christensenella sp. | reverse complement strand
CTGCTGGTTTTTTTATAGGTATCCGCCGAAGCACCGTAGAGCGTCACGCCAATCTTG
Organism: uncultured Christensenella sp.; assembly: GCA_964544245.1. GTDB lineage: Bacteria > Bacillota > Clostridia > Christensenellales > Aristaeellaceae > UBA6115. The sequence goes on along the minus strand of CAZJCB010000341.1, from coordinate 2,180 downwards.
TGCGGCGGAAACCTCTTCAGAAGTTCCCTGATTTCCGGCGTAATAAGGGTCGCGTTGGTATAGAGTGTCAGGTGAAAGCCCATTTGCGCGACCGCTTCGTAGATCTCGCAGAAATCTTTTCGGAACATCGGCTCCCCGCCGGTGAGCAGCAGGTTCAGCGTGCCCATGTCCGCCGCCTGGCGGGCAAGGCCGATCCATTCTGCCGCGGTCAGTTCCCGGGCGCCCAGCTCCCGGATGCGCGGCTCGTCCACCCGCACCAGGCACATCTTGCAGCGCAGGTTGCAGCGGGCGGTCAACTCAAAGGTACCGTTCAGCGGAAAGCGGTGCAACAGGACTCCTTGTTCAAGGCAAAATGAAACAAAAAAATACCGCCCGGAGAGCCGGGCAGACATAATTTATACAATCCGCCTCTCCCTGTCAAGCGGGAAAAGCCCCCCCGGGACGTACCGGCGAAAAAAATGCGGACATAGTCACGGGGCAAGCCGCCAAGAGGGTCCGGGGAGGCAAACCCCCGGTTTCCCGTCCTGCCGGACAAAAAACCCGGCGCTATCCGCCGGGCATGGGTTTTCTCCTTTATAGGCAGGCTCCGCTCAGCGGCCGTCGCCCAGGAAGAAGACGGCGACGGTCCCGGGGCCGGCGTGCGCGCCGATGATGGTGCCCAGGGTAAAAAACTCGATCCCGCTGACGCCCGGCAGGCCTTTGCGCACCAGGTCCGCCAGGTACTCCGCGTCCTCGCGGCAGTCGCCGTGGCTGATGAAAACGGGCTGTCCGGACTTCGGGTTGGCCAGCTGGATGACTTTCTCAGCCAGGGTTTTCAGCGCGCGCTTCCTGCCCTGGGTCTTCTCCCGCGGGACGAGCTTGCCGTCGAAATTGACGTGCATGACCGGCTTGATGTGCATCATGCTGCCGATGAGCGCGGAAGTCTTGCTGACCCTGCCGCCGCGGAAGAGGAAGTTCAGGTCGTCCACCGTAAACCAGGAGACGATTTTCTGGCGGTTGTTGATGAGCCACTGGACGGTCTCCTCCAGCGTCTTCCCGCCCTCCCGCTGCTTCAGGGCGTAATGCACCAGCAAAGCCTCGCCGGCGGACGCCAGCAGGGAATCCACCACCGCGATCTTCGCCCCGGGGTGCTTTTCCAGCGCCATCGCCTTGGCGGTCTCCACCGACTGGACGGTGCCCGACAGGCCGCCGGAGAGGCTGACGTAGAGGATCTGCTCGCCCTTCCCCGCCAGTTCCTCAAACAGGGTGGCGGCGCTGTCCACCGTCACCTGGGCGGTGGTGGCGGCCTTTTCGTCCCGCAGGTCTTTATAGAAGGTTTTCAGCGTCGCCTCGTCCTGGACGTGGTAGAGCTTTTCCACGCCGTCCATGCGGTAGGGCATGGGCAGCACGGCCAGCTTTTCATGGCGCTTGAGGAATTCCGGGGAGATGTCGCTGCCGACGTCCGTTACGATCCAAAATGACATGAAGTGTTCCTCCCAATCATCGCTTTCCCACAGCGGCATCCCCTTTGAGCCGGCTGTTGACAGAAACAGTGTACCCAGTTGTGGACATTCAGTCAATCAATGTCTATTTTTCAAACAGCTTCAGCACGTCCTCGCGGCTGAGTTTCTGGGGCAGCGCCTCGCCCGGGGTGATCAGCCGGTCAAACAGGCGCCGCTTGCGCCGGCCCATCTCCACCACCGCCTCCTCGATAGAGCGAAGGGTGATGAGCCGGATGATCTGGACGGTTTTTTCCTGCCCCAAGCGGTGGGCGCGGTCGTTGGCCTGGTCTTCCGCCGTCGGGTTCCACCAGGGGTCGTAATGGATGACCATGTCCGCGCCCGTGAGGTTCAGCCCCGTGCCCCCGGCCTTGAGCGAGATGAGGAAAACGGGCTCCTGCCCCCGGTTGAAGCGGTCCGCCAGCTCCAGGCGCTCCTGCGCGCCGGTCTCCCCGTCCAGGTAGAGGCTGGGGATGCCGGCAGCGTCCAGCCGCGCCCTGATGACTCGGAGCATGGAGGTGAACTGGGAAAAGAGGAGCACGCGCCGGCCGTTCTTCAGCTGCTCCGGCAGCACGTCCATCAGCAGCTCCAGCTTCGCGGACTCCCCGGCGTAGTCCGGCAGGCTCAGCCGCGGGTGGCAGCAGATCTGGCGCAGCAGGGTGATGGCGGAGAGCACCTCGATGCGGCTGCCGTCCAGGCCCT
>CAZJCB010000340.1:0-2248 GCA_964544245.1 uncultured Christensenella sp. | reverse complement strand
GACGGGATCCTTGCCGATGTCGCGCCTACAGTTCTGAGCCTGCTGGGCATTGCGCAGCCTGCCGGCATGGAGGGCAGCAGCCTGCTCACCGGGGAAGCGGAAAGCAAAAAGGTGATGCTCATCGTCCTGGACGGCTGGGGCATTGGCAGCGCGGACGCCAACGACGCGATCTTCCTGGGGGATACGCCGGAATGGGACGCGCTGCTGAAATCCAATCCGCACAGTTCACTCTTTGCCAGCGGGGAAGCCGTGGGGCTTCAGGCGGGAAAGGCGGGCAACTCCGAAGCCGGGCATCTGAACCTGGGCGCGGGGAGGGTCGTGCTTCAGGACGATGTGCGCCTGGACAGGGCCCTGCGCGACGGCACCTTTGCCGGCAGCGAAGTATTCGCGCGCACCATTGACGCCGCGAGGGAGAGAGGCGCCGCGCTGCATCTGATCTCCTACCTGTCCCACAAATCTTCCCATGGTTCGATCGATTATCCCCTGGCGATCACCGCCCTGGCAAAGGAGCGCGGGCTGGGGGAGATCTACCTCCACGTGATCTTTGACGGCCGCAGCACGCCGCCCGGCAGCGCGCCGGACTTGCTCAGGGAGCTTGAAGAGAAACTCGCGGCCCTCAGCGCAGGCCAGGTGGTTGACGGCGTCGGCCGGGGCATCGCGCTTGACCGGGATGGCAACTATGAGAAAATCCGGCGCGCCTATGAGATGATGGTTGACGGCAGGGGAATTCCCTATGGGCGTTAAGCGCCTGGCTTCCCGCCCCGCGCTTCTCTGACGCATAGAGCGCTCAGGCGTCCTGTGCGTGGAGGGGATCAGACACCCGGGCAACAAAAACGGCCAGGCAGCAGGAACAGCCTCACACAAGGGGAGGACAGATGAACATGGGCTCCCAAAAGGTCGCGATCCTGGTGGATTCCGGCACCGACCTGCCTGCTGATTTTGTCGGGAAGGGCAGGGTTTTTACAGCGCCGGTGCAGTATCCCCCAAAAATCCGCGAGCCTGCCGTGCCGGGTGCCGCCAGCGGGCCTTTTTTACACAAGCCGGAGCGCGAATCCCCGCCCGCCCCGCCTTCTGCCAGCGGCCTTTTTACGCGTTTGGCCGAGGAAGACTACGAAGCGGTGCTGATCATCACCTCCTCTTCCAGGCTGTCAAGCGCGTATGACGAACTGGGGATTTTGGCGTCAAGGGAAAAGCGGCTCCGCTGCCGGATGGTCGATACCAAAAGCGTCAGCGTCGGCGCGGGGCTCCAGGCGATCCTGGCGGCCCGCTTGCTGGACATGGGGGAGGGAATGGACGAAGTGCTCGCGAAGCTTGAGTTCACCATCCGCTCGACAAAGACTTTCCTGTGCCCTGAAAAAGCGTGTGAAGCCTCCAAAGGCGGCTTTCCCGGCGGCCTCTCCATCCGGCTTGGATTCCTGAGAAAGCCCTGGTCCGTGCTGAGCTGCAACCGGGAAGGAACCTACGAGGAGGTTGCAAAAGCCCGCGGCAATGCGCAGGCACTGGCGAAAGCGATCGCCTTGATGGATATCGCTGCCGGACAGCACCCGCGTTTCGCGGCCGCGGCTTCGTATGGCAGCCTGGAGGCGGAGCCGATGGAAACCTTGCTGGAGCTGAAGGAAAAACTGCCCCAGTGCGAGGAGTTCTTTTTCTCCAGGGTCAGTCCGCTTCCCGGCTTTGGGAAGGAATACGGCGCTGTCTGCCTCGCCCTCCAGCCTTTGCCGCCCGTCTAATCAGGCGGGCAAGCGATTATATAGCCATTCAGATCCTTCGGATATGGTTGAGGATCATTCATTGTTTCCCGAAGTGTTCTATCCCGGTTGGCGCGAAAGCAGACAAAGAGATTCTGCTTTAGGCAGTTGAGCGCCGTTGGGCGGATGCCGAACAATTCCATCATCTCCCGCTCCTATAAAAAGTCAACAGTTTTCAGGCTGTTTGCTGAATTGTTTCTTCGCAGCACATCAGTTTGGGATTAAAACTTTCCCTCCTTGATAGCATGACGAAGACAATCCGAGTAATCTTTCTTGCCAGCGCGATGATTGCTCTTCCTGAGCCCTTGTCACCTTTTCTGCGCTGGTAGTCCTTGATGATTCTCCATTCGGAGGTTACATTGGTCAGTCGAATCATTCCCATAGCAGCCTGAACAAACGCTGTCCGTAGTTCCTGGGGTCCATGTTTTGTAATCCGCCCATGATGCCTCGACTCATTTGAGTTGTGCACGCTGGGCACGATCCCTACATACGCTGCAAAT
>CAZJCB010000339.1:0-2257 GCA_964544245.1 uncultured Christensenella sp. | reverse complement strand
AGCGTTGAAAATCCTGGTCTATATAGATGTTCCATTTCCCAATGGTAATGGGCGTCAACTTCCACCCGTTCCTAAAAAATCAGACCAGTGTTGCCAGTTGTTCCAGATGCGGTCTCCTTAAATGAGTTTAGGCTGTTATTGCCAAGATTAAACTCCGCTCTTATAGCGGCTCCGAGCAATTCTGGAACGTTTCCGTTACACTCGCCTCCCCAATCACCTGTTGAGTATGGCGTGGTACTATTTTCATGAAAAATGAAGGATTTCGAATTGTCATACGTACTGACAAAAAGAGTATCAGACGAACTAGTTGTGCCCCAACAATTGGCCGCAATGTTTTCAGAAATGCGGGTAGATATGAACCTGATTTCTGGCTTAGCATACTTTTTCATGTGAAAATACTCTCCTGATTTCCTCAAAATCCAAGTGATGCGAAAGAAGGGCCATCCGGCAGCTGTACTCCGGGATGCCGCCGAGGCTGCCAGATTCCGCCAGCCGGGTGGCGGGGCAAGCCATGCAGTCCCCTTTGCGGGCGCATTCCAAGCAAATCGGGTCAAACCGGGGCAAATCCACCGTCTCAGGGAGATGCTCCCAGGCCTGCCTGAGCCCCTGAAGCGCGTCCGTCCCCCTCAGGTCCAGCATCTGGCAGCCGATCAGCCGGCCGTCCCAGGTGACCGCGTACTGGTCCATGCCGGCGCCGCAACCAAACAGGGACGCCCTTGGCCCTTTGCCATTGCGGAGATCCGCCTCGCATTCCTGCCTGTGTTTTTGCAGGGGCACGCGGCTCAGTTCGTTGCGCAGCTTTGTTTCGGCCCGCGTCCCTGTCAGGGGGTCCGCCGCTTCCCTCGCCGTGCGCACCGTTTCGTCGACATAGAGCTCCAGCTGCTCCTCCGGGCTCAGCCTGCAGGCCTCCACGTCGCAGACCCCGCCCCTGATTGCCTTGGAAACGATGTTGGAAATCGTAAAGGGCACATCCCGCCCGAAGTTCCCGGCAAGGGCCCGGATGCCGTCCAAATCCTTTACGTTGTCTTTGACGAGCGTCGTCCTGATTTCCAGCTTGCTGGGCAGGCCGCTCAGGAAGGAGATGCCTTCCAGCGCCCTTTCATACCCCGCCGCGATGCCGCAGGTCCGCTCATAGGTCTCCGGCGACGCGCCGTAGAGGGTCACCCCGATCTTGTGCGGGGGGAGGCGGGTGAGCAGCTCCCGGATCTCCGGAGTGACCAGGGTCGCGTTGGTGTAGAGGGTGATGAAGAAGCCCATCCCCATCACGGCCTCGTAGATTTCGGCGAAATCGAGCCGGAGCATCGGCTCCCCGCCCGTGAGCAGCAGGTTCAGCGTGCCCATGTCAGCGGCTTGCCGGGCCAGGCCGATCCATTCCGCCGCGGTGAGCTCCCGCGCGCCCAGCTCCCGGATGCGCCGCTCGTCCACGCGGACGAAGCACATCCTGCAGCGCAGGTTGCCGCGGGCGGTGAGTTCAAAGGCGGCGCTCATGGGAAAGCGGCCGGCCAGCGGGGCCCTCTCACTCATCCAGGAGCACCTTGTGTTCACGCAATAAGGCCAGGAACTCCTCCACGTCGCGCTCGGCCTCCTCGCGGCCCACCTCATACTCCCCCAGCAGGGCGTCCACCAGGCTTGCCGGCTCGGCGCCCGCCTTCAGCCGCCCCCACAGGAAGCCCGCCGTGTCGTTGAGGGTGATGACGCCGTTGAAGTCGGCAACGTTCCCGCCCACCGGGATGACCACGTGCTGCCCCGCGATCTGGCGGTGGATCAGCCCGTCTTTCAGTTTAATACGCTTTCTCCTCACCCCTCGCGGCTGCGTCCATGAATACAGTTGCCTTGGAGTTCTTCTTTTCTCTTGTCCGTGTTGTTCGCCGGTCCCGGACAGGCGCTGCCAAACAGAGGTCTTGCCGTGATGGCGGTCAGGTCGTCAGGTTACAAAGAGACTGTCAGAAATATACGCTATGCATATTCGGCTGTCAAGAGGCTGAAAACGGGGCCCGCTTTTCGCCCCGCTCTCCTGAAAACAATTCCTGGCCTGCTGCACGAAGCCTTCATCAGTCATCGCAGGGCAGGCCCATCTCCCCGCCGTCGATGAGCATGCGTCGCTGCCTGGTCATCTCCTCACAGCGGGGGGTGTACACGAAGGGCTCCTTAACCTGTACCGTCGCCGGGCACTGGGCGCAGGCGTCGTTCATGGCGCAGGCCGCGCAGGCGTCCTCCGGGTAGAGCCGGGCGAGTTCCGGGATGAGCTTGTCCCACG
>CAZJCB010000338.1:0-2276 GCA_964544245.1 uncultured Christensenella sp. | reverse complement strand
CTTGGCATACTGACACCTCATTTTTTTCAGGCGATCCGCCCTTTTGGGTGTGCCCGGATCACGGGCGTCCTGTCTGCAAACCAGAGAAGTTTGCTGTCCGGGATTCCTGCTATCCCTTCCAGTTTGTGGAAAGGGGGGAGGCATGACGCCTCCCCGGTTTCATCCACTTTGTTTTACAGGGTCTCCAGCTGCTTGTCAACCATGTCAAGCTGCGCCTTGAGCGCGTTCCGGCGGCTTGTGAGCCATTCCTTGTCGGTTTCGCCGTCCGTGTTTGTGTTGCTCCGGAAGGCGGGTCCGTATCCCGCGCGCAGGCCAAGGCCGTGGCCAAATCCCATGCCTCGTCCCATACCGCGCCCTGTGCCGCGCCCCATACCGCGCCCAAACCCCAACCGGGGTCCGTTGACGCCCGCTCCGCAGGGGCCCTGCCCCCATCCTGTCATCCTGCCCGCGCCCGCGGGGCCTGTTCCATCAAATCCTGGCATATTGTTCCTCCTTCGCGTTTCACGCAATCCCTTGGTGTCGATTCTGACATATGTCAGATTACAATCCCATTATACCCCGATGTTGACATATGTCAATAACTTTATAAAAATGTTTTCGGCGGGTTTCGCGGATTATGGCAGAGGGCAATATAGCAAGGCACCTGTTTCCCAATTTAAAACAAAAAGAAGCATCCCCCTTGTTTTCGCGGCTCATGGGTTAGCGTAAAATAGTTGTAGGTGCCGGAGTGTTTGAAAAGGAGCGAAACAGAAGATAGGTCGGCACAGCTGGTGGCCCCCCGGCTGCTTCATCCGCCCCCGCGGGGGCGGATGAAAAGGGATGCCATCCTTGGTAGAATGTAATTGCAACAACATTCAAAAGGAGGCATCCCATGGACATTCTATCAAACCTTGTGGAGAATTTCATCTCGAAACTGGTCAGTGCCGTATGTGACCATCCCGGTGAGGACTTTGGGCAGAGGATGCAGGAGATTGAAACTGCATCGCATGTGATGATCCGCCGAATGATTGAGCAGACGCTCAATACGCTGGATGAGGCAATCGCGCGGCAGGCGAAGAACAAACATGAATGGCTTGTCCTGCGCAAAGCGCCCCGGACTCTGGAGACCGTGTTTGGCAGTGTTGCGTTTCATCGCAGGTATTATCGCAACAAACAAACCGGGCAAACCTGCCATCTGCTGGACCTTTATCTGGGGATCGTCCCCGGACAGCGGGTGAGCAATGATGTGCGGCAAAAGGCAGTAACAGAAGCAGTGGACCGGCCCTACGCAGCCAGCGGCAAGGCAGCTTGCCCCAGTGGGATCAGCAAAGCCAGCGTCGGGAACTTTCTGTCGGACATGCGGATCGTGTCTGAGTTGCGCGCTGACGGTGTCAGACGCTCAGTTCCCAATCTGTATGTGGAAGCGGATGAAGATCATGTGGCGCTGCAGAAGGGGAAGCCTGTGCAGGTGAAGCTGGTGTATGTGCATGAAGGCAGGGAGGAGGTAAATGGCCGGACAATCCTGAAGAACCCCCGGTATCTCACCTGGCCGCTGAATGGAGATACAGACAGCCTGTGGGAACACATCGCAAGCTTTATTGAAAACCAGTACGACACAGACGCGCTCCGGCACCTCTTTCTTTCAGGGGACGCGGCAAGCTGGATACGCACGGGCGAGGAGTGGCTGCCGGGGTGCATCCCCATTCTGGATGGCTACCATACGAGCAAAGCGCTCATGGCACTGACAGCGCATGTGCCCAAAACACGGGAGCGGGGATACAAACTTTTGTATGGAGGAGACCGGGACGCATTCCGGCAATTCATCCTAACGACTATCCAGGCTGCTCCCTCGGAGATAGATCGTTGCAGGAAGAGGAAGCAGGCGAACTACCTGCTGAACAACTGGCAGCGTATTCAAAACCGCTTGATGCCCGGCGCGCAGGGATGCAGCGCGGAAGGGCATGTCAGCCACATTCTCTCCGCCAGGCTCAGCAGCCGCCCCCTGGGCTGGGGCGAAAACAACCTGGTTACGATGGCGCAGCTGCGGGTCATGAAAGCCAATGGCGAAACCATCTCCTACCCCTCTGCTTCCAAGCGAATCCAAACGATGGATCCGCCCCTGGTCCCCAGCAAGAAAACACTCTCATCTGTCCGTAAGACACTCAAAAGTACCTGTTCTACTTCCGCCGTCTCCCTGCCGGTTCTAATGAAGGGGAGAAAAGACAGTCTCTACCAAGCGCTGCACGGCTTGTCTACTGTTTCTTTCGCTTCCTGACCTACAACAACTTGACGCTATC
>CAZJCB010000337.1:0-2317 GCA_964544245.1 uncultured Christensenella sp. | reverse complement strand
TGTCCTTGGTGATGGTCAGCTTCTGGGCGTAGTAGAGCCTTTGGGTGAAGCCGTCAGGCGTGCTGAGGGTATACCGGTAGGTGTTCAATTCCCCGTTCCTGGTCAGGAACTTGTACACATAGGCCGACACCTGCTGGGGCGCGTCGCCCGCCAGGAGGGTGAAGGTCATGGTCTGCACGTTCTGGCGCAGGTCCTGGTCATACACCTCGACGGTCACGTTCACGTCGGCGGCGCTCATGTTCGTCAGCGTGAAAACGGTCTGCGACGCGGTGGGGTCCGCGAAGCGGAACTCCTTGACCGATTCGACCTTCAGGGTTTCATTCGCGGCGAACGCCGGCATCAGGGTCAGCGCCACCATCAGGGTGAGCGCCAGGGAAATGATTCGTTTCATCGATTCTTCGTCTCCTTTTTCCATCCGGCCTTCTCGCCGGCTGGTAACCATACAACGCGCGCCCGGGCCGCCTTCGTGCGCTTCCCTCCGCCCGTCAGTGATATTTTACCCGCGGAGCGCGCGCTCCGCGGAGTTCATACCTTGTTCACGCGCCTGTAACGGAAAACACAAAGATTCGGGGTAAACTCATCATGCAGCGAGAGCTGAAGACATGAAAGCAATGAAGAAAGGATAGATCACCATGAAAACAAGCAAAAGGAAACTGGCCGGCATCCTGACCCTCGTCCTCGCCCTCTCCCTGGCCGTAGGCCTGGGCGCGGGCGCCCTGGCCCAGAGCGGCACGCTGACAAAGGAAGAAGTCAGCGGCATTGTGGACACCGCCACCGACAAGAGCCTGATCACCAGCCCCTTTATCGAGGTGGCCAGGAAGGCCCAGGAGAGCGTGGTCGGCGTCAACAACTACCAGGCTGTGCGGCGCAGCCAGTTCGGCTACAATTTCGGCCTGCCCTTTGAGAACATCCCGGGCGGCGAGACGGAACAGCGCGCGGGCACGGGCTCCGGCACCGTCATCAGCCCCTGGGGCCACGTCCTGACCAACTACCATGTCATCGAGGACGCCACGCGCGTCACGGTGTCCGTGGGCGAAAAGGAAATCGACGCCGCCATCGTGGGCAGCGACTCCGTTTTGGACATCGCGGTCCTCCTGGCCCCCGGGCTTGACCTGCCCGCCGTGCCCCTGGGCGACAGCGACGCCATCCAGGTGGGCGAATACGCCATCGTCATCGGCAACCCCCTGGGCCAGCAGTTTGAGCGCAGCGTGACCGTGGGCGTCGTGTCCGCCGTGGCCCGCACGATGGCCTCCTCCGGGCGCGACCGCTACGGCCTGCGCACGGAACATGAAAACCAGATGATCCAGGTCGACGCCGCCATCTCCTCCGGCAACTCCGGCGGCGGCATGTTCAACACCCTGGGCCAGCTGCAGGGCATCCCGACGCTCAAACTGGTGGACGGCGGCAGCAGCTTCTTCTCCACCTCCAGTTACTCCGTGGACAACATCGGCATGAGCGTGCCCATCAACGCCGCCAAGCCCCTCATCCGCTCCGTGCTGGAAAGCTACAACGCGGAGGAAGTCCAGGCCCAGGCCGAAACCAAAGAGGAGCCCAAGGACCAGCCCGCGCGGCCGCGCATCGGCGTGAGCGTGGGCACCCTGTCCTCCAACTACCTCCCCGTCGCCCAGGGCATCCTGCCGCAGGGCGCCTACGTGGCCAACGTAGAAAAGAACTCCCCGGCCGAGACCGCGGGGCTAAAGATCGGCGACATCATCGTGGAAGCCGATGGCGAGACCATCAGCCAGCAGACCCAGCTCATCGCAAAACTCCAGAGCCTGAAGGAAGGCGACTTTGTCCTGCTGAAGGTCTACCGCGTCCCCGGCCTGCCCGAAGCGCTGGAGAACAGCGAACTGCTGGACCAGCTTGGCAAGGGCGAATACATGGAGTTCAAGGTGCAGCTGCTGGTGCTGGATCCCAGCGATATGTGACCGGATCAACGTAAAAAATCCGGTGATTCCAAGAAAAATTACTGATGCCTGACGCCTCGCGCCGGGGGGAAACCCCCGGCGCTTTTATCCGGACAGCCCAGCCGCGTCAGGCGTACTGCACCCGCCCGTGGAAAAATTTTCTGCCCACCCCCTTGCAAAGCGGAAAGAGATGGGGTATAGTATGGTCAGTGTTAGCACTCGATGAGAATGAGTGCTAACAACAAGAGAACGTCAAGGAGGAAACCCATGAAAGTCAAACCCTTAGGCGACCGGGTCGTCATCAAGAACGTCGAAAGCGAAGAAACCACAAAGAGTGGCATCATCCTCACAGGCGCCGCGAAGGAAAAGCCCCAGATGGCGCAGGTCATCGCGGTGGGCCCCGGCGGCAA
>CAZJCB010000336.1:0-2348 GCA_964544245.1 uncultured Christensenella sp. | reverse complement strand
AATTGAAGGAAGCTTCCCTGGACATGCTGGGCACCGCCCACCTGGTCAAGGTTGACAAGGAAAACACCACCATTATCGACGGCGCTGGCTCCAAGGAAGATATCCAGGCACGCGTCGCGAACATCAAGACCCAGATCGAGGACACCACCAGCGATTACGACAAGGAAAAGCTGCAGGAGCGCCTGGCCAAGCTGGCCGGCGGCGTGGCCGTCATCCATGTCGGCGCCGCCACCGAAACGGAAATGAAAGAGCGCAAGATGCGCATCGAGGACGCCCTGTCCGCCACCCGCGCCGCGGTCGAGGAAGGCATCGTCCCCGGCGGCGGCGTCAGCCTGCTCAACGCCTCCGCGAAGGTCCGCAAGCTGCTGGACACCACCCACGGCGACGAACGCACCGGCGTGAACATCGTCCTGCGGGCAATCGAGGAGCCCATCCGCCAGATCGCCATCAACGGCGGAGTCGACGGGTCCATCATCATCGACACCATCCGCCGCAGCGAAAAGAACGGCTTCGGCTACGACGTGGTCAAGGGCGATTACACGGACATGATCGAGCGCGGCATCATCGACCCGACCAAGGTCTCCCGCAGCGCGCTGCAGAACGCGGCCAGCATCGCGGCCATGGTGCTCACCACCGAGTCCCTCGTCACCGACATCCCGGCGCCCGAACCCGCGGCTCCGGCCGGCGGCGGCGGTATGGGCGGCATGTACTGAGAAACCCCGGGGCCTGAGGGCCTGAAAAGCGAACGGAGGGCTTCGGCCCTCCGTTTTTTTATGTTACGTCTTTTCCCAGGCAGGCACACATCTGGTTTCCAGGGAAAATCTAGCTGACCGCTATTCCCCGGGGAATGTCCTGAACACAATGGCCTCCGCGGCGGCCGGGACGACGCCCCGCTTGTCCCAGTCCGCAAGGACGGCTTCATCCACTTTGAGCCGGATCTCCATGCTGGAGTGCCCGACAACGCCCGAACTGGCCCAGGTGCCCGAGGTGACGTACAGCAGCCTGCCCTCGGCGTCCTCCAGCGCGAAAGCGGCAAAGAAATCGCGCAGGGTCTCCTCACCCTTGTTCTCAACGATCGCCGCCGCGTACGCCAGCGCGTCATATTCACCCAGCCCTGTCTGGAAAAACGCCGTCGCCGGATAACGCTCGACCGCGGTCGTGACCCTGTCCGCAGCGTTGAGCGTCAGGGAATAGTCTGCGATAAAGCCTTCGTCACGCGCGTTGTCAACCCGTATTTTGGAATAGAGGAAGCCGGCCTCACCGGGGAGCAGCACCTCGGGATTGCAGTCGAAATAATGCAGCGCCTGGGAGGCGATGCTGTTCCCGTCCCTGCCGAACAGCTCAAAGACCCCGCCGGTGAACTGCAGGGCGGCGTCCCCCGTGTTCCTGACTTCCGCGTAGACGTTGCCTTCAAAGCTGTCTTCGTCGGGGAGGACAAGGAACGTCTCCCGCACCACGGCCAGGGCGCCTTCCGCGGCGGCCGCGTTCATCATGCCTGCCATCAGCACCAGCAAAGCCCCCAGCGCCAGGCTGAGCCGCCTGGAAAGGCTTCGCCCTATCCTTAAGGTCCCCATTCTTCTTTTCCTTTCAAGGTATCCATGCAAGCCGTATCCTCAGCCGGCGCGTTCAGCTTCCAGGGTTCTGTTCCCTGATGCCGTGAGTATACCCATTTGGACATATCACCATGTTTCTGTCCATTTCCTGAAAGGGATACCGGTGCGCAAAGACGGAGCCGACAGGAAACCGCCGAAAACGCAAGGGAACCGGTTGCAGCGGAATGAGGGGAGGGAAACGAAGCCGAAGCGGCGTTCACAGAGGGGTGTGAAGCCCTGTGCCGTCCCCCTGTCCGACGCGTGTCCATCGGGAGCAGCCCGGAAGGCGTTGACGGGGCTTATTATTCGGGGTATCCAAACAAAAATGTGCCGGACGTGTCCGGAGGGGGCGTTTCCCTCTGCCCAATAATTAACCGCCATTAATACCGATTAATACCGATTAATCCCGGAAAGGAAAAACGCCCGCAGCCCTTGATACGCCTCGCTTTTTTGCCCTTTTTCCGAATTAACGGCCTTAATACCGGGGGGGTGCGTGTTTGGGGCGGTGAAGCGATGGGGAAGCCATAGTGAAGCGGTTGTGAAGCAATTGGAAGACGGAACGGCGAAAGGTAAGCGGAGGACCAAACGTTGATGAAGAGACAGAGGGACGATTGGACGCAATGGAGCGGCGGATAATCAGAGCAGCGCACGCGTACTGTGCGTTCCCGGGAGCGGAGCAGCGCTTTCCTTCCCAGGAGGGCCCTCGTCCCGCGCTGAAGGGGAACGGAAATCTAACGATTGATTGGAAGACCGCTC
>CAZJCB010000335.1:0-2355 GCA_964544245.1 uncultured Christensenella sp. | reverse complement strand
TCCTGGACGGGAAGGGCGGCATCGGCGTGCGCGCCGAGAACGCTGGAAGCCCGCCAGACCGGCTTCGCGATGCTGGCTTCCGGCTCCGTCCAGGAAGCGCATGACCTGGCGCTGGTCGCTCACCTGGCCACCATCAAAGCCTCCGTGCCTTTCCTCCATTTCTTTGACGGTTTCCGCACCAGCGCCGAAGTGCAGAAGATCGACCAGATCGCCTATGAGGACATCGCGAAAATCGTCGACTGGGACAAGGTGGCGGCCTTCCGCGCCCGCTCCCTGAACCCGGAGCATCCCCACCAGGCCGGCACGGCGCAGAACCCGGACGTGTTCTTCCAGAACCGCGAGGCGGCCAACCCCTGGTACCTGGCCGTTCCGGGCATTGTGGACGAGTGTATGAAGCAGGTCAAAAAACTGACCGGCCGCGCATACAAGCTGTTTGACTACGTCGGCGCCCCCGACGCGCAGGACGTGATGGTTATCATGGGTTCCGGCGGGGAAGCCGCGCACGAGACCGTTACGGCGCTGAACAAAAAGGGCAAAAAGTACGGCGTGCTCAAGGTCCGCCTCTACCGCCCCTTCGCAGCGGAAGCCTTCCTCAAGGCCCTGCCCAAATCGGTCAAGCGCCTGACGGTCATGGACCGCACCAAGGAACCCGGCGCGCTGGGCGACCCCCTGTACACCGACGTGCGCACCGCTCTGGCGGAAGCCGGCCGCAGCGACATCACCGTGCTGGGCGGCCGCTACGGCCTGTCCAGCAAGGAGTTCAACCCCACGATGGTCAAGGCGGTGTTTGACAACTCCGTCAAAGCCAGGCCCAAGAACCACTTCACCGTGGGCATCATCGACGACGTGACCAACAGCTCGCTGCCGCTGGGCCGCCAGTTCAACGCTGCGCCGGAGGGCACCGTCGCCTGCAAGTTCTACGGCCTGGGCAGCGACGGCACGGTGGGCGCGAACAAGAACTCCATCAAGATCATCGGCGACCATACCAAGCTCTACGCGCAGGCCTACTTCGCCTACGACTCCAAGAAGTCCGGCGGCCTGACGGTCAGCCACCTGCGCTTCGGCAAGGTGCCGATCCAGAGCACCTACCTGATCGACGACGCGGACTTCGTCGCCTGCCACAACCCGGCTTACGTGACCCAGTACGACATGGTCAAAGCGCTCAAGCGCGGCGGTACCTTCCTGCTCAACTGCCCCTGGGAGGGGAAGGACCTGGAAGAGCGGCTGCCGGCAAGCCTGAAACGCGACCTGGCCAAAAAGAAGGCCAAGTTCTTTGTCATCGACGCGATCGCCCTGGCGGAAAAGCACGGCATGGGCGGGCGCATCAACACCATCATGCAGGCGGCCTTCTTCAAGCTCGCGGGTGTCATCCCTTACGCCCAGGCCGAAAAGTACATGAAAGACTATGCCAAAAAGACCTACGGCCGCAAGGGCGACAAGGTGGTCAAGGCGAACTGGGCCGTGATCGACGGCGCGGTCGCCGAGCTGAAGGAAGTCAGGATCCCCGCCGAATGGCTGGAAACCAATTCCGGCGCCGAGCCGCAGAAGGTGGAGGCGACGGAATACTTTGATTCGGTCGCCAAGCCCATCCTGCAACAGTCGGGCGACTCGCTGCCCGTGTCGGCCTTCGACCCGGCCGGCGTGGTTCCCACGGCGACGACCCAGTATGAGAAGCGCGGCATCGCCGTCAACGTGCCCGAATGGCAGATCGAGCACTGCATCCAGTGCAACCAGTGCTCCATGGTGTGCCCGCACGCCGTCATCAGGCCTTTCCTCATCCAGTCCGGCGCGGAGCGGCCCGAAGGTTTCCTGACCAAGCCCGCCATGGGCAAAGAGTATGCCGGAAACGACTTCCGCATCCAGGTCAGCCCGCTGGACTGCACCGGTTGCGGCAACTGCTACGAAGTGTGCCCGGCCAAGACCAAAGCCCTCCAGATGAAGCCCCTTGACAGCCAGCGGCATGAGGACGCCAACTGGCAGTTTGCCCGCAGGCTGCCTGACGACCGCTTCAACCACAACAAAGGCACCGTGCGCGGCAGCCAGTTCATCAAACCGCTGTTTGAGTACTCCGGCGCCTGCGCCGGCTGCGGCGAGACGCCTTACGTCAAGCTGGCCACCCAGCTCTTCGGCGACCGGATGATCATCGCCAACGCCACCGGCTGCTCCTCCATCTACGGCGGCTCCTCCCCCACCACCCCCTACACAGTCAACAGCAAGGGCCACGGCCCCGCCTGGGCCAACAGCCTGTTTGAAGACAACGCCGAGTTCGGCTTCGGCATGAACCTGGCCTACAACCAGCGCCGCGCGAAACTGGCCGACACGGTCGAGAAGATGATCGCGGTGGAGTACTGCGAC
>CAZJCB010000334.1:0-2366 GCA_964544245.1 uncultured Christensenella sp. | reverse complement strand
CGGCTGACCCTGGCGGACGCCATCACCTATGCCGCCACCGTCATCAAGGCGGATAAAATCATCGACATCGCCACCCTCACAGGAGCCGTGGGCGTCGCCCTGGGCCGGGAAATCACCGGCGTGGTGGCGGATGACGAGACCATTTTCAACGCCCTGACCCGGGCGTCGGAGCAGAGCGGCGACAAGATCTGGCGCCTGCCCCACTACGAGCACCTGGCAAAACACAACAAGTCCGAGCGGGCGGACATCAAAAACTCCGGCGGCCGTCCCGCGGGCACCGCCACCGCCGCCCTGTTCTGCCGCGCCTTTGCGTTCGGCAAACCCTGGGGCCATCTGGACATCGCCGGCACCGCCTACCAGGACAAGGCCAGCGCCAAATCCCCGGCCGGTGCCACCGGTGTGGGTGTGGAGCTGCTGGCCCTGGCAGCCGTGGAGCTGTTCAAATAGTACATCTCATGGGCAGGTGTTTTTGGCTGTCTTTTTAAGGAGCAATGCTGTGAAGAGAATCCTGGCCGCGCTGCTTGCGCTGCTGTTTATCCTGCCCCTGCCGCATGGCCAGGCTGCCGGCAAGAAGCCGCCGAAGCTGGTGATGTTTACCCTGAAGCCAGGGGATGTGACAGCTGCTGTGGAGGGGGAGGGCACGTGGGAGAGCGGGCATCCCGACATTGCCACGGTGACCCGGGACGGGGCCATCACCGCAATATCGGAAGGCTATACCCTGATACTCCTGACCAATATAAAAGGCGAAGTGACCGTGCGCTGTGAAGTCAAGGTGGGAGACAAACCAGTGCCGGAGGAAATACAGCAGGTCATCAGCCTGGCTCTCCAGGACTGGGAAGAGGCTAAGGGCGAGGCCTTCCCCCGCTATAACCTGTATACCAAATGGTTCAACCCCAGTGCCAGGAGCGGCTTTGGTTGGTGCGGCGCCTTCATTGGCTATCAGTTTGACGAAGCCGATGTTGAAATGGACCCGGAGTACCGGCAGAAGAGCGCGCCACCCATAGCGGACGGTTCCCCGTTTGCCGTACGCCAGGCCTCCCAGACCAAACTGTTTGAAGGATTCCAAAGCAGAAACCGCCTTTCCAGCATTCCCCAGCCCGGTTACTACGCGGTGTATGGACGCCGGGGATCCACTCCATATACCCATGTGGGCCTGGTGACAGCGGTACAGGACATGGGAGAGGGGGTCTACCTGCTGGAAACGGTGGAGGGAAACCTGAACAGCAGGATCAAGCGGTTCCAGTACCTGTATGACAGCCTAGCCCAGCGAAAGGAGCGCAACATCCGCTCCGTGCCGAAGGAGATGCAGACCCAGCCGGACGTGTTCAACTACACGTACGTGAAGGATTTTTACCTGAACACTTTCGGCCAGACCTGGTATTGAGGCTCACAAAAAGCTTCATGATCTGTTACAACCGGAACTGCAATCCATGCCAAATAATGCAATTTTTCGCTGCAAAAGCATTTATGTGAGCTTACCATTTGGGACTTCGCTGTATTTAGTTGCCGATGCGCGCCGCCTTTCGCATGGCCTCTGCCTGCTCAGGGCGGACGGGCAGGTCGCTGTAGCGTGCCTGGTCATAGGCATCGGCCAGCACAGCGCCGTCGGTTTGGCTGTCGATCAGCAGATGATCAGTCAGCGCCCTGCGGGCAGTAAGGGAGGATGGCACATCCGGGCGCTTGCGCAGCAGCTCAGTGTACCCGTGCCGAACACGCTGGCGGTCGTCCAGCTCGTCCCAGCGGAGCGCACGTTTGCGAAATGGCCGCAGCGTGCGCAGCCTGCGGGCAACAGAATCCTTAACCTCCTGCCAGTCAAACACGCTTTCGGTGAGGCTGACATAATTCTCCCCCAACGCGTTGGCGGTGTCCAACAGCCGCTGCCGCAGGCGTGCAAACATCACGAGCAGTTTTTTGATCAGCTTATGCAGCAGCCAAAGCACCAGCACGGCCAACACCACCATTGTTACCGCAATGGCGATCCTTTCCAGCATCGCCCAGAACGGCGAGCTTTCGCCGGGCGGCAGTGCAAAGAACTCGCCTCGACTGCCCTCGCCACCGCCCTGGCTCGTCCCCTCTGTGCGGAACAACTGGCTTAGCCACGCAAGTAGAGCCGCAACCCACCCGGCCACCGTGCTCATCACGCGCCCAATCCTCTCCCACATCACGCGCCAGCTGGCCGCTAGGTACAACACGGCCAGGCTGCCCAACGAAAGCCAGGTGTTGTAGATGCGCACCGTGCGCGGCGGTTTTTCATGCGTGTGGCGCGTTACACCATCCAGCAAGTTCCTGTGATTCAAGTTTAGTACAAACAGGCCCACATAAAGAGCAAACGCGACTTTCAGCCAGGAGGCCGCCTGCTCTGCGCC
>CAZJCB010000333.1:0-2371 GCA_964544245.1 uncultured Christensenella sp. | reverse complement strand
CGTAAACGGGGCTTTGTGGGCTGGTGCTTGCGGGTGGAGTAAATGGCCCAGGCGCAGCCCAAAGCCTCCAGCTTGGCCACCACGAGAGCCGTGCCGTCGCTTGACAGCGCGTCCAGGTCCAGGGTGACCAGGTCACGGCCGGTGACGTCCGCCTTCCGCCGGCGCTCGCCCTTGAACGTGCCGCCGACATACCCGCCGATATCCTTGCGCTTGTCCTGCTCGGGCTTCGTCATGCGGACGTACTGCTCGAAGGTCTCTACACCGCGCACAGGGTTCCTGAGGCGCTCAGTGAAGGCCGCCCAGGTCGTGCGCTCCGGGAGCCAGGTCAGGGACTTGCAGCTCCCCGCTGTGCTGATGGTCAGTTCACGGTTGTAGGTCATGCTGTTCAATCTCCCTCATGATTATTCGCTCCGTTATGGTCTCCCTGCCACGCCGGTCCTCGCCAAGTTCCAAAACATAATTTGCTCTTTTTCCGTTACCTTCGATGTCAATCCCGGCGGATTTGAGCCTTTGAATGAGGGTATCAATCGCCATCGCCATGCCAGTCCGCGTGTAGATGTATTCGTGCGTTGTCTGGTCCAGGCCATTCATCCGGCACAAGGCGCCCAGACGGTTGAAGAACTTAGTCTGCTTGAACGTTGGGGTTGTCCTGGCCTGCCAATACACGGCATCGCCAATGTCCTGAGCGTAGTAGTCCAGATGCCTACTATGATTCAGCTGCCTGCTCATGACTGTCCTCCGTATATGCGGTCGATGGTTTCAAATAGTGGCCCGGCCAGATGGAAGTAGAGCCTGACCTGATGACCCTTCGGCCAGGCGTCGACGCGCGTGATGTTTGAGCCCAAGCGCATTCGTGCATAGGTGATGTAGGCTTTTGCCTCCTCTGGATGAATATCGCCGCCCCAGTCGCGAAGGGAAATGCCATCATGCGTGTGTTCTACGTAGGTGCGCTCCTTCATTTGAGGTAGTCCTTTCTTTGTCTGCGAGCCAGTTCCCTCAGGTACTTCTGTTTCTTGGGGAGTGTGTAGGTATCACCGGCATTCTTCAGTTTTCGTTCTATGTAGGTGCCTTCCCGCTCAGCTTCGTATTCTTTGTAGGCTGTACATGTACCATGGCAGCCCAAAGCACGTTCTGGGCACCCGTAACACGGTGCGTGTTGCATATGTCAGTCTTTCATGTAGTACTCGAGCGTTTTGAAACCCGCGCCACGAAGGATCAGCCCGGGAGCCCAGGAGATGGGTGCTGCCATGATGTCCAGTACCGGCTGAAGATCAGCATCCACTGGGGCTTCAATCACGCACTCGTCATGGATGTGCATGACCGTGTGGTATCCGGCATCTTCCAGCCGCATTAGCGTGACCGTCAGACAGTCTCGGGCGATTGCCTGAATAATGTTTTCCGAAATTTTCCCACCGAATGTCGCGGTCATCGCTTGCTTCCCGCCGCTAAGCGCATCCAAGTAGTGGATGGATGGCCGGTTGAACTTTCCGCCGGCAAACACCTGAGGGTTCAGGTAGTAGAGTTTCCTGCCGCTTGGCAGTGTGACCGTCATGGCCGGGGTTCCGGCTACGCTTTCAGGGGTGAAGGTCAGGTGCTTCCCAACCTTTGATATCCGCCCTTCCTGCACGCAGGTGAGCGCAGCTTCCTCAACGTCTGCCCAGAGCTGCACGATGTGCGGATTTGCAGCCCGCCAGCGTGCTACGATGTCGGGGAGCTCGGTCTCTGTCAGGCCCATGCGTAATGCACCCATGGCGCTCAGCGCGCCGGTGCCGCCGGCATAGCCAAGAGCCAGCGTAGCGATCTTCCCTTTCTGTCGGAGTGCGTATTCCGGTTTCCCGTGTTTGATCAGTTCTTTAGGCACACCGAACATCTGTGACGCAGTTGCTTCGTAGATCTTTCCGTCGCCAGCGAATACATCCATGACCCATTGTTCGTTGGCCAGCCAGGCGATCACGCGCGCTTCGATAGCGCTGAAGTCCGCCACCAAAAAACAGTGCCCAGGAGCCGGGATGATGGCGGTGCGGATGAGCTGGCTGAGGGTGTCTTTCACGTCTCCGAACAGCAGCCGCAGCCCTTCGAGGTTGTTTTGCTTTACAAGGCTTCGAGCTAGGCTCAGGTTCGCCAGGTTGTTCCGGGGTAGGTTCTGCGGCTGGACGCCACGCCCGGCGAAGCGGCCGGTGCGGCTCGCGCCGTAGTACATGGTGATGTCATGAATCCGCCCATCCACCTGGGCGGCTAGGATGGCGGGGTACTTGGCCAGGCTGCTCTTGCCGCCCGCCATGCGATTGTTCAGGAGCGCCTGCAGACGTTCATTGTTAGGGTACTTTTCGAGTAGAGCTTCTACGTCTGCCTTGCGGAGGACAGTGACTTC
>CAZJCB010000332.1:0-2375 GCA_964544245.1 uncultured Christensenella sp. | reverse complement strand
GAGTTGAACACCGTAATCCCGCCTTTGTTCAGCAGCATTCCGGTTCTGGCTTCCTCCGCGATGGCGTTTGCCTGATTGCACATATCCGCCAGCTCGGCGTTTGCTTCTTCATGTACGCGGGCTATCGAGGACCCCGGCAGAATGTCGTGGAACTGGTTCAACAAGAGAGTTTTCCATAAAGCCTCGAGCTTTTCGGATGGATACTTTCCGCTCAACGCGCCCCACAATTCCGCTTCCCTCAGAGAGAACTCGCTGAGCCGGTTGTTTTTCTTGATCAGTGCCTGTGAGGTGAAAACACCGCGGTGGGCTGAAAAATACAGTTCCCCGACCCAGGTGTGTTCAGGTCCGCCCTTTTCCTTCAGGCGGTCGAACATGTCGACAGGATTCTCCATCCCGACCTTCGGCATCCCTTCCAGGTCTTTCTCCCGCAGGATGTATTCAATATGGTCACGGCAGGGTCCGCCGCCGCCGTCCCCATACCCAAAAGGAATGAGGAAATCCTCCAGCCCTCGTTTTTGCACCCTGGAATTCCAGACATTGCACAATTCTGCGGGCCCGGTGTGGTAGGTGTAGCTGGTCGGCAGGAAGGAGTCGATTTCACTGCCGTCGCTTCCCTGCCATGTGAAATAGTGATAAGGGAAACGTTCCCCATCGTTGTAGCTCCAGAATACTTTCTGCGTGACCAGGTATTCCACGCCGCATCCCCTGAGGATCTGCGGAAGTGCCGCCGAATAGCCAAAGGTGTCCGGAAGCCAGAGCATCCTGCTGTCGGAGCCGAATTCCTCCTTGAAAAAGCGTTTCCCGTACAGCAGTTGCCGGATGAGCGATTCGCCTGAAGCCATATTTGTATCGGGTTCGACGTACATCGCGCCGTCGGCGATCCATTTTCCCTGCCGTATCGCTTCCTTGACCCGCGCGTAGAGTTCAGGATAATGCGCCTTGCACATCTCATACGAAGCGGGTTGGCTTTGCAGATAGCGATACTCAGGGTAACGCTCCAGCAGACGAAGCTGCTGGGCGAAGGTCCTTGCCGTCTTCCTGTAGGTTTCCTGCATAGGCCAGAGCCAGGCAAGGTCCAGATGGGAGTTGCCGATTGCGTGCATCTTCGGCGCGGTCGAACCATTGCGCGCTGCCAGCAGCGGCCTGAACATCTGCCGGGCTGCCCTGTAACCCTGCTGGCGCCTGTCAAGGCTCTGTTCAAAATCGACCAGAAGTGTGAAGGTTTCCAGGGCGCCCGCGATCCTGTCAGCCCGGAGGTCTGTCTGGGGTATGTTCGCCAGCAGTTCCTGAAGCGTGGTGACATCCACCCATAATTGATAGGCGTCCTCATTCCAGATTCCGAATGTGGACGTTCCGACTTTTGCGCGTTCGCCTTCGGGCAGGGGGTTGCTGACGTTTCCTGGAAGGACAGGCCCGGTTTCGGTGCCAGGGTACCAGTGCCCCGCGTATACCTCAAACAGGAGGTCGTATCCGGTGCCCGGGACCGCCTCTTGCGTCAGATAATTGTCCACCATCAGGTGATGGCGGCTGACAATCCAGTCCGCCCTGAGGGTGCCGAATGCCTTCATGTTCACAAAGAGGGTCGACTCGCCGGAGAGATCCAGGTCCATCACGACCGGAAGCCCCCGGGACTCCTCAGGGAGTACAATGGATCCCCGAAGCCACAGGTATTCCCAGGTATGCCCCCAAAGGAAACCTTCGGAAACAGGGACAAACTTCCCCTCGCTTGCTTCCTGCGGTGTCAGGTGATCCATGGTGGTGAAGCCTTCAAAGCAGATTTCACCGAGGGGATGGTAAAAATCGCGCTGCAGCGTGTGATCCCAATGCTTCAAACGGTCTTTGTACTCACTGTTCATGATGCCCATCTGCTGTCCCCTTTTCTATTTTTACTCATAGTTCACCGCTGGTGAAACGATCCTTTACTTCTCCGTCAGACAGGCGGACCCAGCTTGTGAAGCGGTCTGTTACGCCCTGACGCAGTTCAATGATGCGGCCGCCTTTGAGGAACCCCCGCTTTCCATAGGTGCTGTAGCCGCTTGCGCGGCCATAGCAAAGCGTGATCCCGTGATTTTCTGAGCAGTCATCGTTCAGGTGGTCATGACCGGCGAAGACCCCGCGGGTATGGCCTTCCTCCAGCATCGCTGAATACAGGCCGCTGTTTTGTCTCGGACAGCACACTGGCTCCAGGCGGGAGCCGATATGTTTTCCTTCTTGATAAACCCCGACATATTCAGGCAAGGGAATATGCAGAAAACACAGGGCGCCAAAGCCGCCTTCCTGTTTTTGCCGCTGCGAGAGCTGACGCAGATACCAGGAGATCTGCGCGCGGCGGATAAAATCATACCCTCCCACCCGCCGGTTGCTGTTGTACATAC
>CAZJCB010000331.1:0-2414 GCA_964544245.1 uncultured Christensenella sp. | reverse complement strand
GGCCTGCATCACCATGGCGTAGCTGGTGCCGTAGGTGGAGGCAAAGGTGGCAGACATGTCGTACTCGGTGAACAGGGCGTTGAAGTTGAGCGCGAACACCGCCAGCACGCTGGGCAGGACGATGGGCAGCTTGACCTGCAGCATCGTCCGCAGCCCGCTGGCCCCCAGGTTGCGGGCGGCGTCCTCCAGCTCCTCGTCGATGGCGTAAAAGGCCGCCTTGATCATGCGCAGGGAGAAGGGCAGCTTGACCACCGTATAGGCCAGGATGATCAGCAGGCGCACGTTCTGCGCGTAGTAGAGGTTCACGTTGCCCACGTAGGCGATGCTGTCGGAGTTGAAGTAGGTGCGGTAGGAGTAGCAGATGAGGATGGTGGGCAGCAGCCAGGGGAAGAGCAGGGCATATTCCAGGAAGGCGCCCCGCTTCTTTTTCTTGTTGCGGAAGATCCAGTTGACGGCGACGACGACGATGACGCAGGCCAGCGCCGCGGCCAGGGCCGAGAGGATGAAGCTGGTCCGGATGCCGCCCAGGGTGTCGGCGTTGGAAAACACGCCGGAGACCGCCCCCTCCCGCACCCTGTACACGCCCCGGGAGGTCAGGTAGGAGTAATCCTCCTTCCCGAAAAAGTTCAGGAAGGTCCAATTCCCCACGTCCAGCGTCTTCATGCGGATGGCGCCGTAGGTCTGGAAGGCGAAGAGGATGATCATCACCACCGGCGTCATGTACACGACGAACAGGACGTAGGCGTAGGCATGCGCCAGCGCGTTCATCACCGGGTTCTCGATCTTCTGCTTGACCAGCCGGGCCTTGGTTTTGGACACCGACAGGTAGTGGCCCCTGCGCTCGTAGGCGGACAGGACGGTGAGCAGCACGATGGTGAACAGCGCCAGGATGATCGACAGCAGCGCGGCGCGCGCCTGCGGGAAGGCTTCGTCGGCGACCGAGGAGCCCGCCAGGCGCACGATCTCCGGGTTGATGGAGTCATAGCCCAGCAGGGTGGGCGCGCTCATGGCGCACAGGCCTGTGATGAAGGTCATGACGGTCAGGGAGAACAAGGTGGGGACCAGGGTGGGGAAGACCACCTTCCACAGCACCTTCAGCGGTTTCGCGCCCAGGTTTCGCGCCGCTTCCACCGTGTTGTAGTCGATGCCGCGGATGGCGTTGCGCAGGAAGAGCAGGTGGTTGCTGGTGGTGGCGAAGGTCATGGTGAACATGACCGCGTTGAAGCCGGAAAACCAGTTCCTGTCGATCCCCGGGAAGGCGTTCCCCATCGCCGCGGTGAGGATGCCGTTGTTGTCGTAGAGGAAGAGGTAGCCCGTCACCAGCGCTACGCCGGAGTAGACCAGCGTGGTCATGTACCCGGCGCGCAGGATCTTCGCGCCCTTGATGTCAAAGTACTCGGTGAGCAGGACGGCGGACACGCCCACCACGTTCACTGTGATCACCAGGCCCACGGCCAGTTTGAGCGAGTTGAGCACGTACTTGCCCATGTTCCCGGCAAAGAAGAAATTGATGACCGCCCAGGGGTCCGCCTTGACGACCTCCTGCCCCGTAACAGGGTCGACCGTTTTATAAGTCGTGCTGAAAATCTGTGTGAGGGTGTTCACGTTGGGCAGGATCATGAAGCCCAGAAAGAAGTAGGCGAACAGCGCGAAACCAAAGACCCTGAAAATCGTCTCCGGCCTGAGTCTCTTCACGGCGTCCGTCATGCCCCCGCCCCCTCCCCGCGCGGGTAACTCATCAGGTTGCGGGGGTGCACCCCCAGGGTGACCTCCTCCCCCGGCTCCCAGATGCTGACCCCGTCGTTGCGGACAATGGCGCGCAGGGCCTGCACCCCCGCGTCCACGGTGTACTTGATGAACATCCCGTAATACTCCCGGCTGGCCACGCGTCCCTTCATCTCCCAGGCGCCCGCCTCCCGGGGCGCGTTGAGCGGCACGCGCTCCAGGCGGATGTAGTGGTTCATCCCGGGGTCCAGCCCGGCGCCCGCCGCGTTCAGCCGCTCCACCGCCGCCGCTTCCAGGCGGTTGATGTCGCCGATGAAGTTGCACACAAACTCGGTTTTGGAGTGATTGTAGCCCTCGTTGGGGGTGCCGGTCTGCTCGATTTCACCCTTGTTGAACACCGCGATTCGGTCCGACAAGGTGAGCGCCTCTTCCTGGTCGTGGGTGACGTAGATGGTGGTGATGCCGAAGCTTCTCTGCATGTTCTTCAATTCGTTGCGCAGCTGCACGCGCAGCTTGGCGTCCAGGTTGGACAGCGGCTCGTCCATGCAGATGACCGCGGGCTCCGTCACCAGCGCCCGCGCGATGGCGACACGCTGCTGCTGGCCGCCGGAGAGCTGGCTCACGGCCTTCATCAGCTGTTCGTCCGACAGGTCCACCTTGCGGGCAATCTCCGCCACCTTTTTATCGAT
>CAZJCB010000330.1:0-2417 GCA_964544245.1 uncultured Christensenella sp. | reverse complement strand
GCGGCGTAGTTCAGGGAGTATAGCAGGAACTCCTCGTTGATCTGGTAGACTTCGAACTTCTTCAGAGGCTCTTCCCGGGCGCTCAGGGCCAGATCCGCTTCGATGCGTCCGTCAAAAAAGGCCGTTTCAGGCGCGGCGACGCCCAGGAACAGGAAGCGCTCGTCCTCCTGTGCAAGCCCCAGCAGATCTTCTTTCGTCAGCGTCGCGCTGAAAAGGCTGCTCTCGCTGCCCTCCAGGATGTCGCTGCGCAGGGCGGCCCCTGCCGGCAGCGCCTCCGCGCAGCGCTCCATGTTGAGGAGGTAGAGGCTTCTCCCGAGGCGCTCCCTGAGGACGAAAAATTGTCTGAGCCGCTCGGCCTCAAAGGGGAAGGCGGCGACGCTGACTTTGCCGGCGCGGCCCCCCGGGTTGAAAAACGCGAACAGGGCTTCCTCATACGCTTCCCGCAGTTCGAGGCCGCCTGATGGTTCGGTCCCCTGCGCGCCGGAAATCTGCACCTCCAGGTTCAGCAGGTCATACAGGTAGGGGGCTTCCGCCAGGAATTTCGTGCCGTAGAGGAAATTTTCAAAGGCTTCAAGGCTCCCGAAGACCTCCGGGTGCTCCTGGAGGGTCTGCTCAAAACCGCCTCCCCGCGCGACGTCCAGCGCGGCGTCATACACACTCGCGTACCTGCTCTGGAAATCGCTCTTTCGCTCAGACGCCCTGAACGGACGCTGGTAAGATGCGTAATAGGCGTTCAGCGCGTTGGCGGTCAGGGCGTTTACGCGGCCCCGGTCAAGCGATTCCGCGTGCAGGGCCGTGTACAGGTCTTCCAGGTTCTGCCCCTCAGCCTTTGTCTCAAGCATCGCGTCTCTGTCGTAAAAGCGGAAGGCGACCCGGATGGGTTGGCCGTCCCCGACCCCCGCCATTTGGTCCCACAGGTGCTGGCTGACGCGGGGATTTTCCCTGCCCGCCCGCTCCGGGAAGCGCTTGTAGAAGGTGCCGCCGGCGTAGCGGTCGGTGAGGATGCCTTCCGGCGCCTGCCGCCGCAGGCTGAAGACCCTGGCCAGGGTCAGCGCCTCGCGGAAGGTCAGCAAGAGCACGGCGGCGAGGACCAGGACGCCAAAGGCGAGGACGGCCCTGCGGCCGACGCTTTTTCGCTGGGAGATGCCGAAGGTGATGTCGCTCCACAGTTCCTTTTTCTGCAGCAGTTCGCCGGCCAGAGCCTTGACCCGGTCCGCGTCCCCTTCACTGAGCTTTTTCCCGGCGCGCTGGAGCGCTGCGCCGACGGTCTCCGGCGGTTTCTTCATCAGCGAAGAGATTTCGCCGGGCTGGAAACCGCAGACGTCCTTCAGCGCCCAGGCTGCCCGGGCCTCCCTGTCCAGATGGGCGAGGGGGTCCAGGGCCGGATGGACGTCGTTCTCTTGTTCGTCCAGGGACGGGGTCGCTTTCAGGATCCTGCGGAGGACCCCGTGCAGGCTTGTTTTGGGCCCGTGCCGGGATCCTTCCAATATATGGGCTTTTTTGGAACTATCGTAGGCCTGGTCTGTGTCCAGGGAGAGGACAAGCGCGAGCGCCAGCGCGGGGAAACGGGTGCGGTAATAGACTTCCTGCAGGATATCCTGGCCTGCCGTTGGGTGGGCTTTCTTTTTCACGGCCTGCCGCCTCCTTTCGCTTTGAGCCTTATTTATGCTATACATGAATTATACCATGAAAACGGGAGACTGACGAATGAGGCCGAGGAAGGACCTGGACCAGTACCAGCTTGCCGGGGAAGGCAGTAAGCTCCGCTACGTGTACCGCGGGGCCTACCACGTGCCGCCCCTTGACCCAAAGCGGCTGCGGCGCGCCAAGGTCCTGCTCCTGCTGGGCAGCGCTCTGCAGGCAATCCTGGTCTTCCTGATGGGCTGGCTGAATTTCCCTTCGTTCAGGCAGCTGTACGTCACGCTCCCCTTCCTGGCGGTGGTGTTCGCCGCGGGCAAGTCTCTCCTGGCGGCGGCTTCCCTGTTCTCCTGGCAGGACAGGATGACCGCCAGGCAGCACCAGCTCTCCTGGCAGGCCCTGACGGCGGGGAGCCTGATGTCCACCGTCGCGGGTGTCGTGCTGCCGCTGGGTGCCGCCGTTTTCATCCTGTCCGGGGGCGGCCGGATGGACCGGGAATGGGGACTGCTCCTGCTTTGCGCAGCCCAGGCGCTGCTCTCCTCTTATTGTTACCAATTCATGAAGCGCAGGCCCTGCAGGTTGGAAACGGGGCTTGAAACCCCGGCGGCGGAGGAGGAGAATGGCAGGATCTCCGGAGAAACGAGCGGTAGATAACGATTTTTCGCTGTTCAGCCCTGAAATCGCAAAAAATGATTATTCGTATTTGACAACCCCGGTTCCGGTGGGTACAATACGCGTATCAAATGCGGATGCAATTCATCCCGGTGAATGCGTCTGCA
>CAZJCB010000329.1:0-2420 GCA_964544245.1 uncultured Christensenella sp. | reverse complement strand
CGGCAGCCACGCCCAACGGGCGCACCCTGCTGCCCCACGCCGCCATGCGGCTGCACGCGGGCCTGACGGCCGACTGCACGGGGCTTGCCATCGACGCGGTGACAGGAAACCTGCTGCAGACCAGGCCCGCCATCGGCGGCAACATCCTGGCCACCATCACGTCCCCCAACCACAGGCCGCAGATGGCCACCGTCCGTCCCAAATCGACCCTGCCGCTGGAAGAAAACGCCGCCCGGGAAGGGGAGATCGAGCGCGTCCCCTTCAGGGCGGAATGGTATGACGGCCGGGTGAAGGTACTGGGCCGGCGGGCGGAGGGGGAGGAGGACGTGAACATCCAGGAAGCCGACGTCGTTGTCTCGGGCGGCAGGGGCATGAAAAAGGCGGAGCACTTCTCCCTGCTGCACAGGCTGGCGGGCAACCTGGGCGGCGTGGTCGGCGCCTCGCGCGACGCGGTCGACCGGGGCTGGGCGAAGTATCCACGGCAGGTCGGCCTGAGCGGCAAGACGGTCACCCCCAGGCTTTACGTAGCGGCGGGCATTTCCGGCTCCATCCAGCACCTGGCGGGCATGAAGACCGCCGGGACCATCGTCGCCGTCAACACCAACGAAGACGCGCCCATCTTCCAGGTGGCGGACTTCGGCATCGTCGGGGACCTTTTTGAGGTGCTGCCGCTGCTGAATCAAAAGCTGGAGCGGGAGGCCGGGAAATGAAGTACGCGGCGATTACACAGTCCATCCTGGAGGAGCTGGAAACCATCGTCGGGGCGCGCAACGTCATCCGCGATGAAGAGGCGATGCTGCCCTACTCCCATGACGAAACGCCGGCCGGGCAGTACGGCCATATGCCCGGCGTGGTCGTCACCCCAGCGGACACCGCGCAGGTCGCGCGGGTCGT
This sequence comes from uncultured Christensenella sp., assembly GCA_964544245.1. Classification (GTDB taxonomy): domain Bacteria; phylum Bacillota; class Clostridia; order Christensenellales; family Aristaeellaceae; genus UBA6115. The sequence goes on along the minus strand of CAZJCB010000329.1, from coordinate 1,526 downwards.
CAAACTGGCGAACCGCTGCCTGATCTCCGTCACGCCCCGCGGCGCCGGCTCCGGCCTGTCAGGCGGCGCGATCCCCGTCCACGGGGGCATCCTGCTGTCCCTGGAAAAGATGAACCGGGTGCTGGAGATCGACTATGCCAACATGATGGTCACCGTGGAGCCCGGCCTGGTCACCAACGAGATCAACAGCCTGGTCGCGGAGCACGGCCTCTTTTTCGCGGGCTACCCGATGAGCCTGGAAACCTGCTGCATCGGCGGCAACATCGCCGAGAACGCCGGCGGGGGAAAGGCCGTGAAGTACGGCGTGACCGGCCAGTACATCATGGGCCTGGAGCTGGTCACCCCGGAAGGGGACATCCTCACGCTGGGCGGCAAGAACGTCAAGGACGTGACCGGCTATGATTTGAAGAGGCTCATCATCGGCTCTGAGGGCACCCTGGGCGTCGTCACCAAGGCCATCATCAGGCTGTCGCCGCTGCCCAAATACAAAACCGACCTGCTGGTGCTCTACCCCGACGCGGCGACCGCCATCGCGGCCGTCCCGCTGATCTTTTCCGGGGCCGGCATCACGCCCACCTCCATCGAGTTCATGGACAGGCAGAGCGTGCACACCGCCTGCCAGTACCTCAACGAGCATCTGCCTTACCAGCAGGCCGGCGCCATGCTGCTCATCGAAGCGGACGGCACCGCCCAGGAGCAGGTGGACGCGGACGCCGAGCGCATCGGCGAGCTGCTGATGGGGAACGGCGCGATCGAGGTCTACGTCGCGGACAATTTTACCACCCAGGAACGCGTCTGGTCCGTGCGCCGCAACATCGCCGAAGCCTTCAAGGTTTTCTCGCCCCATCAGAGCCTGGAGGACATCGTGGTGCCCATCGCCGCCATCCCCGCCCTGATGCCCATGGTGGCCGCCATCGCCGCGAAGTACGGCATCGCCATGCCGACCTACGGGCACGCGGGCGACGGCAACCTGCACACCACCCTGGTCAAGAATCCGGAAACGACGATGGAAGAATGGTACAGGACCGAGGAGGAAGCGCTGCCTGAGCTGTATGAGGCGGTGCGCGGCCTGGGCGGGAAGATCTCCGGGGAGCACGGCATCGGCATCAAGCGCAAGAAGTACATGGAACGGTTCACCGACCCGGCGGAGATGAAGCTGATGCGCGCCGTCAAGAAGGCCTTTGACCCCAACAACATCATGAATCCCGGAAAGCTGTTTGATATGGAAGATGAGTGACCCGCGCAGGGGGACGGAAAGTTCCCAGTGGGATTCCATCTCCCGGACCCCCGAATAAACGGCCCCGCGCCTTGATGGACGCGGGGCCGCCGCCATTTAGAGGCGTTCAGAGCCGGTCGTATGGCTTACTTTGCCATGTAGGCGTCCAACTGCGCCTGGACTTCGGCGAGCACGTCGCGCAGGCCCACGGCCTCCATCTCTTTGACGATCTGCGGGATGATGACCTCGGGGTCCGAGGTGCCGGTGATGAGTTCGTCGCGGTAGGCCAGCCAGATGGCGTTCATCGCGA
>CAZJCB010000328.1:0-2446 GCA_964544245.1 uncultured Christensenella sp. | reverse complement strand
TCGGCCTGGCGCTGCAGGGCAGCCTGAGCAATTTCGCCGGCGGGCTGATGATCCTCTTCTTCCACCACTTCCGGGTGAACGACTTCATCAAGACGGACAACGCCGAGGGCGTGGTGCAGAACATCTCCATCATGTACACGACGCTGAAGACCCTGGACGGGAAAAAGGTGGTCATCCCCAATTCCATGCTCTCCAACGGGGTCATCACCGATTTCAGCTGGTACGAGACCCGCCGCATCGACCTGGGCATCATGACGGACTTCCGGGAGGACGCGGCCAGGGTGCGCGGCCTGCTGGAGGAAACGGCCCAGGCGAACCCCCGGGTGCTCCCCGAGCCCGCCCCCGCGGCCTCGCTGGACAGGATCCAGGACGGCGCGCTGGTCATCACCCTGCGCTGCTGGGCGAAGACCCCCGAATGGTGGGCGACCAGCCTGGAGCTCAATGAGGCGGCCAAGAGCCGCCTGGAATCCGAAGGGGTGAAGCTGCGCGCACCCATCCGGGACATGCGGCAGATTTGATAAATGTTGAAAATATGAGGACTCAGGGGATTCCATCCCCTTTCCGCAAACTCATTCTTCGCGGGTCTTCGCGCCCAACGGGCGCTCGTCCCGCTCGTTTCGTTTGACTCCTCCGCCTGCCTGTTTCCGCCACTGGCGGCGGCAGGCTCCATCCCCCCCAGGCAAGGGCTTTCAGCCCTTGACCCGGAATCTATCATTATCAATTGATTTTGAGATTGTAGAACCAGACAGCCTACCAAGAGAAACCCCGCGGATGGTGCCGCGGGGTTTCTGTTGGCCAGGTAACAAAAATTTTACTTGACGATCTCCCCGTAGACCTCGCCGGAGGCGAAGGCGGCGTTGGACTCGTCCGTGTCAATGTGCATCGCCAGCGCGAAGGTGGGGTGGGCGCGCACGACGGTGTCTCCGAAAATCACCGAGCGGCCTTCGCTTTCTATCCTGACCTGCACGACGTCCTTGTCCTTGACGCCCATCTGCCCGGCCTGTTCCGGGGTCATGTGGATGTGGCGCTTGGCGATGATGACGCCTTCCTTCAGCTCGATTTCGCCTTTCGGGCCCAGCAGCCTGCAGGGCGCCGAGCCCGCGGTGTCCCCGCTCTCGCGCACCGGCGCGTTCAGGCCGATCTGGCGCGCGTCGGTCATGGACAACTCCACCTGCGTCCCCTTGCGCACGGGGCCCAGGATCGTGACCGCCATCTGCCCGCGCGGGCCGACGACGGTGATCTTTTCGTTGCTGGCGAACTGGCCCGGCTGGGACAGGTCCTTTTTCCAGGTCAGCTGAGAACCTTCGCCGAACAGCGTTTCCAGGTCTTTCTGGGACACGTGCGCGTGGCGCGCCGAGGTTTCCACCAAGAATTTCATCCTTCGTTCCTCACTTTCACAGCCTGATGATCAGGGGAAAAGCCGTCCGGGCCTAAAACCTGCTTTCCAGTTCCAGCAGCGCCTGCTTGCGTTCCAGCCCGCCGCCGTAGCCGGTCAGCGAGCCCGATGTCCCGATGACCCGGTGGCAGGGCACGATGACGGAGACGGGGTTGCGGTGGACCGCCCCGCCCACGGCGCGGGCCGCGAGGGGCTTGAGCAGCTCCCGGGCGATCTGTCCGTAAGTGGTGGTCTTCCCGTAGGGGATCTCCATCAGCAGCTCCCAGACGGCCTTCTGGAAGGGTGTGCCGCGCAGGTCCAGGGGGATGGAGAACTCCCTGAGCTTCCCCTCGGCATATGCCTCGACCTGGCGCTCGACCTCCATCAGCAGCGGCGTCCTGTCCAGCAGGCCGGGGGCGATCGCCGTCTTGATAAAATCAAGGCTGACCAGCTTCCCGCCCTCCTCCAGCGCCAGCATCATGCCCGTGGACTCGGTGACAAAAACCCTGCCAGGCACGGCGTTTCCTCCTGTCGTTTTTTATGGCTCTACTGTATGCCCGGGCGGCCCTTTTGTCAAGGAAGGAAGGCGCGGAAAGCTTGCGGAAACGCCGCGGCGGGGCTGCGTCCGGGCCCCGGCAATGGATCGTTTGGCAACCGCAAAAATATTTTTTAGAAATACTGTACAAAACCCGGGGATTGTGTTAGGATGCGCGTGGACCAAGCCCAGGGATTAAGGTGTTCCTCCCGCTATTGTTCATCAGGTAACTGATGCGTCGGCCACGGAAACACATCTCGCATCGGTTTGGACAATCAATGAGGAGGTACATGTTATCATGAATACCGACAAAACCCTGACCTGCCGCGAGTGCGGCGCCGAATTCGCTTTCACCGCTTCCGAACAGGCGTTTTACGCCGAAAAGGGCTTCCAGAACGAGCCCGGCCGCTGCCCGAACTGCCGCGCGAACCGCCGCAGCCAGAGCCGTGGCGAGCGCCAGATGTTCTCCGTGATCTGCGATGATTGCGGCGCCACCACCCAGGTGCCTTTCCAGCCGCGCGGCGACCGTCCGGTCT
>CAZJCB010000327.1:0-2449 GCA_964544245.1 uncultured Christensenella sp. | reverse complement strand
TATCCGCCTTGATGACGGTGGCGGCATAGGTGATGGCGTCCGCCAGGGTCAGCCGGCCCTCGGCGTCGGTGTTGACGACCTCGATGAATTTCCCGGCCAGGCTGCCGATGATGTCCCCGTTGTGGTAGGCATGTCCGGAAATCATGTTTTCACAGGCAGCCACGATCGCCACCACGTTGACCTTCGCTTTCAGGACGGCAAGGGTGCTGATGGCGCCGATGACCGCGGCCGCGCCGCCCATGTCGCAGAACATGGTGGCCATTCCATCGGCAGACTTGATGGCATAACCGCCGGAATCGTAGGTCAGCCCCTTGCCCACCAGGGCAAGAACCTCTTCTGTATCCGGGTTGTTCATCCAGCGCATCACCAGGAAGCGTGGCGGCGCGTCGGAGCCCTTCGCCACGCTCCAGAAAGCCTGCAGGCCCATGTCCTGGATCTGCTGCTCGTCGTAGACTTCGATGTCAAAGCCGTGCTGTTTGGAAAGCGCTCTCGCTTCCTGGGCCAGGCGTTCCGGGGTCAACACATTGGCGGGTTCATTCACCAGGCGCCTTGCCGTGCGGATGCCCTCAGCCAGGTGGGCCGCCTTCTGCAGTTTGTCCTCTTCCTCCTGCGGCGCCAGGCCCTCGGGCAGGTAGACGGTGAAATCAGGGTCAAAGGCGTCCTTGGGCTTGTCTTCCTTGTTGGGGTCAATGGGGTCAATACCGCTGGTCTGGTAGCGGTCAAAGCAATCCCCCGCCAGCAACAGCTGCTTGTAGAAGGACGCGGTCAGCCCCTTGACGGCCGCATCCAGCAGCAGCACATCCGCCTGTTCAGCCTTCAGTTCCTTCAGCTGCCTGACCAGGTCCGCCGTCAATTCTTCCAGGGCATCATAGCTCAGCTCCCCGGGCAGACGGGCATACAAGGTTGTGTTCAGTGTACCGGCTGCAGTGGCCTTCAGGGTTTCCACCTTGCCAGGTTTCAGGTCCAACACCTGTATGGCATCCCTCAGCCCTTTTGGCAGTTTTGTCGGAGCTGCTTTCTCCCCCAGCAGGACGATGGTGAAACTGCCGGTTTTCTTGTACTCGGTAAGGGGCTTCAATATGATCATGGGTCAACCTCCTGCTTTCTATCAATCCGTATCAGCATAACAGAGGGAGCGGGGGAGGTCAAAGAAAAATCCGGATCATTTGGCTTTACGAACCCTGTGTTATCCACCCAAAGTAGAGATGCCTAGCGCTGAAAATAAAGTCATAATCCATTGCACATGATGTGTTCAGGCTGATGAAGCGCTTTATCAGTGCAATAAAGAGTTGCGTGTTTTAGGCCGTACCAAGCGTTACCTTATTGTTTATGTATGGCTGTTATGAGCTGAGGAGAAATAATGGTGGCGCATCCTCTTTCAGATAACCACTGCCAGGTGTTTTGATAGATTTCAGCGGCACAGAGAATAGACCCATCATTTTGCTTTGCGGTAAGGAATTCCGACGGCTTTGGCATAGATTGACCCTCAAGGTCAGCCGCGCTGTCTTTGAAGTCGATGACAGCCCTATTCTATTTTTGCCCCTCCCTTCTGCTATACTATCAATAAAACGGATGATGAAAGGTGTCTTCTCCATGTTCTTTACCGGGGTGTAAACCGACCGCCTGATATGAAAAACGCAGGCCCCGACGACCGGGAATTTATCTTCCGGCAGTTTTCCCACGAGACGGTGTGCCGCTGCTTGTATGACGAGGAGCCAATTTTTGATATATCCCAGGCTGACAGTCTGATCGAACTTTTCACACAGCCAGAGCCGCGCAGCGGGCACCGCTGGATACTTGTCCTGAAGGACAGCGGCGAAAAGATCGGCACCTGCGGCTTTCACTTCTGGGACAGGCAGAGCGGTAAGGTGCAGATCGGCTAAGATATGCAAAAGGCTCATTGGGGCCACGGCTATATGACGGAAGCGGCATCGAGCATATTGATATTTGCCAAAGACAGTATGAAGGTAACTCAGGTTGATGCCCACGTATCCATGGACAGTGCCGGGTCTATCGCCCTATGCCACAGACGGGGCTTTACCTGGGAGGGAGAAACCGTGATCTACCCGTTCCGCGGCAAGGATTACCTGCATCATGTCTGGACTCTTCGATTTCCCAAACCATGACGGCTCAGCACATCCCCGCAGAGGCGCCCTACGGCCGCCTGCCGTCTTTTCAACCCTTTTCTCTCCTCTCCTGCAATCCGAACGCAAACCAGCACTGGATAAGTGGCCAATGTCATACTACTTGATTTGGATGTTTTTGAACAAATATGGAAAGACAGCCAGACTAGGCTTTTGCAGTCGTTTTTTTACACCAAAACGCATCGAATATTGGAGGAGAAGAAGTCCGAAAACCCTTGATATATCAACGAAATTCGAAGCATCGAATATATGAGGAACCCTCCTGCTGACAGAATGCTTTCTATCAAAAGGAGGGTACGGGAGTG
>CAZJCB010000326.1:0-2449 GCA_964544245.1 uncultured Christensenella sp. | reverse complement strand
AATGCGAAGGAGCATCAGATGACAGGCGAGGAGTTTTCCCAGCGCGTCGGTGAGATGACGCAGACCCTGTTCCGGGTCTGCCGCATGCAGTTGTCCCAGCGGTGCGATTATGAGGACGCGGTGCAGGAAGCGCTGGAGAAGGCCTGGGAAAACCGCGGCCGTCTCAAGGACGAGCGGTACATGGAGACCTGGGTGGTCCGCATCCTCATCAACCAGTGCCACGACATCCAGCGGCAGCGCAAGCGCGAGATGATCACCGACGCGATGCCGGACCCGGAGACTGAGAAACCGCCGGACGGGGACATCGCGCTGCACGACGCGCTGCTGGCGCTGGACGAAACGCTGCGCCTGCCCGTCCTGCTGTACTACATCGAAAATTACCGGGTAGACGAGATCGCGCGGATGCTTCGCGTCCCGCAGGGAACGGTGAAGACCCGGATGGCGAGCGCCCGGAAAGAACTGAGGAAATACTACGCGGGGGAGGAACTGTACCTATGAACGGAAAGCGTGACCTGAAGGACGGATTCATCCGGGCGGACGCGCCGTTTGAGGAAAACTTCCAGCGGATGCTGCTGAAATACCGCGGCCGGAGCGAGGCGCGGGTGGTGAGGCCGCTGAGGCTGGTGCTGGTTTCCGTGCTCTTTACCCTGCTGCTCTGCGCGGCGGCGCTCTCCTTCGCCGGGCAGACCGGCGCGCTGGACTTCCTCTTCGCCCCGCGCCAGGACCTCCAGTTTACCTACGTGACCTCCTACAAAAGCGGCGTGAAGGGCTTTGTCATCACGGGGTATTACGGACAGGAAAGTGACGTCGTCATCCCGGAGCGGATCGAGCGCGTGCCGGTGTCCGGCATCGGGGCCGGCGCTTTTGCCCAGAGAATGAAGCTCACCAGCGTCACCCTCCCGCAGGGCCTGGTCACCATCGGGGACTCCGCGTTCTACGGCTGTGAAAACCTGGCGGGCGTCGCCTTCGGAGGAGGCACGAAGCTGCAGAGCATCGGGAAACTCGCCTTCGCCGACTGCGCCAGCCTCAGCTCCCTGAGCATCCCCGAGGGCGTGAAAAGCGTCGGCGACCTGGCGTTCAACAGCTGCTCCAGCCTGGTGAGCGTCACCCTGCCCGAGGGCCTGGAGGTCCTGGGCGAGGGCGCGTTCTCCTTTTGTGATAAGCTGCCCCACGTCAAGCTGCCGGGGGGCATCCGCCAGGTCCGCGGCGGCCTGTTCGCGGGCTGCAAGGGCCTGGTCAGCGTCACCCTGCCCGAGAGGCTGGAAGCCATCGGCGCCAACGCCTTTTACGAATGCCGCAGTCTGGAGGGCATCACCCTGCCCGAGGGGCTCACACAGATCCCGGATTACGCCTTCTGGCAGTGCGAAAGCCTCCGGGAGGTCCTTATCCCGCAGAGCGTGGTGAGCATCGGCGACTTCGCCTTCTCCTGGTGCGCCGGGCTGGAAAAGGTGGCGCTGCCGGAGGGCCTCACCCGCCTGGGCATGCAGGCCTTCGCCTGGTGCCTGTCCCTGGAAAGCCTGGACCTGCCCGAAAGCCTGGCGCAGATCGGCGAGGACGCGTTCAAGTTATGCGACCTGCTGACCCTGCGGGCCGCGGAGGGCTCCGCCGCGCAGCGCTACGCGCAGGAGCAGGGCATCCCCTTTGCAATCGTGCACGATTGATAGAATCGACCGAAACAAGACGACCGACCGGACCAAAATCCCACAAGGGACTGGCAAAGAACGGCAGGAATGCCAGGCTGAAGAAAGGAAAGGGAAGATATGAAAAAGACCTCAAGGCTGCTGGGAGCGCTGCTGGCGCTGTGCCTGCTCCTCTCCCTGCTCTCCCTCCCGGCGCAGGCCGAATCCGCCTACAAGGAAGAGTTCGCGAAAACCGGCGGCTGGCCGCCCGAGCTCATCGGTTCCTGGGTCGGCTACAAGGACGGCTCCTGGGGGTGTTGGAGTTTCTATACCGACGGACGGTATATCATGACGGATTTCGGCTTTGCCGGCAACAACATGACCGGGACCTCAAAAACCCTTGTGCCGGCGGAGGAGATGACCTTTGAAACCACCGTGGAAGGCGACCTGCTGCACGTGAAGGTCTATGGGAGCAAAGGCGAGTTCCGCAAGGTCAATACGCAATGGGTCCGCCTGAAGGCTGAAGCGGAAACGGAGGCGGCGGGTATCGACCCGGCCATCCTGGGGACCTTCGCGACGTTCGGCACAAAGTTTCAGGGCGAGTACGTCGAATGGACCTTCCACGGGGACGGGCGGTTCACGCAGGTCACGCCATACAGGGATCTGACCGAGCAGGGGACCTTCCTCACCGGGGACGGGGAGCTGGCCATCCTCCTGAACGGGAAGATCATCAAGTGTTCCTATCAAGTGGAGAAAAGCCTGCAGATGCAGGGCCTGCCGGATGTGGACAAGCTGTTCATGCAGCCCAAGACCGGCCCGCTGGTGCAGAT
>CAZJCB010000325.1:0-2461 GCA_964544245.1 uncultured Christensenella sp. | reverse complement strand
GCGGCGGCCAATGGCGTATACGACAGGTTCACCGCGTTCAGCTATGTCAGTATGTCCAGGGAAGCCGTGGACGCCGAAGCCGCGAAGAAGATCTCCGAGGCTTTTTCCGTTCCGCACAGGGTTTTCAACGTTCCGGACACGAATGAGGGGATGCCGGACTTTGAAATCTACAAGGCGATCCTGGCTCACAATGACGGCGACATCGGCCCCACGAAGGACGACGATACCCGGAAGAAAATCGTCCTGATGCAGCAGTGTGATATCGACGTGGAGGTCAAGTCCTGGATCAGCGAAACGATCAGGGCCTACGCCTACAAATATTTCGGGCGCAGGAAATTCCCGAAAGTGTTGAAACCGCGGCACTATACGACCTTATACAAGATATTCTTCATGAACCGCCGCCTGGTGAGGGAAACCGACAGGCGGTTTGAGGACTATATCCGGGATACCCGCCTTCATGAGCAGATATTCAATTTTGACGAGACCGATTTCTTTGTCTGGGAGATGATGCACGGCGGAAAATGCGGGCTGAACATCGGGGTCATGAAATTCTGCTTTGACATCACGATTCCATATAACAACCGAAAGCTCCTGGATCTCCTGCTGCGCGTACCGCTGGAGGACCGCATCACCGACCGGCACCATCTGGACATGAAACGGCTGATGAATCCGGCATTGGCGGACATGAACATCCGTGTGGTCAACCTGAACGAAACGGAACGCCGGAAGAAAATGCTCAACGCGTATTATGTCCTCAATACACGGCTGCCGGTCTGATGTTGATGGCAAAGCGGAACGTAAGGGCGCTGGTGACGGGTGCGCTGTCCCTCAGCCAGGATGAGGCCAGGGCGCTGGAAACGCTTGGCCTTGAGGTTTTCGTACACCCGGATGAAAGGACAGCCGTTGCGGACCCGGGCAGTTACGGAATTGTCATCTGCAACGCGCTGTTCCAGTACCAGCCTGTCGAGGAATTCACCGGCCTGAAATTGGTCCATCTGACCAGCGCAGGGCTGGACCGGGCGCCGGTGGACTATTTCCGTTCTCATGGCATCCGCCTGTTCAGCGCCCAGGGGGTGTACAACGCGCCGATGGCGGAGTTCGCCCTGTGCGGCGTATTGCAGCTGTACAAGCAATCGCGCTTCTTTTATCGCAATCAATTGGAGCTCCGCTGGGAAAAGCACCGCGGCCTGATGGAACTGACGGACAAACGGGTGTGCGTCCTCGGCGCGGGCAGCGTGGGGCGGGAGCTGGCGAAGCGTTTTTCGGCTTTTGAAGCGCATGTCGTCGGCGTAGACCTCTTTCCGATCGATTCCCCGGCGTTCGAGGCTGTCCGGGGCCTGGACGGTCTGGACGAGGCGTTGGAAACGAGCGACGTCGTCGCGCTGACGCTGCCCCTGTCGGAGGAAACCCGGCATTTCATGAATGCTGAGCGCCTGGGGAGGATGAAGCCCGGGGCTGTCCTGGTCAACATCTCCCGGGGCGCGGTCGTGGACGAAGCGGCGCTGGTCCGCTCCCTGCGGTCCGGCAGGCTCGCGGGCGCCGTCCTGGACGTGTTTGAGGAGGAACCGCTGCCCGCACAGAGCTTCCTGTGGGGCATGGACAACGTCATCCTGTCGCCGCCCAACGCCTTCGTGTCGGACAGGACGCATGGGCGCATGATGGAGCTGATCGTCCGCAACGTCAAGGGATACCTCTCCGGAGCGGACGCTTGAAGTTCCTCCTGATCTCCCCCAAAAACCGCACGGTCTGGAACTTCCGCGGCGAACTCATCCGCGCGCTGGCGGAAAAGGGTTACGCGGTCACCGTGACCGGCCCGGACGGTACCGGCGTGGACCGTATCAAGGCGCTGGGGGCCGAATTTGTGGAGATCCCGGTCCGCAAGAACGGCACCAGCGTCCCGGAGGACCTGCGGTACTGCCTTCGCTTATACAAGCTGATGCGGCGGATGAAGCCGGACGCGGTGCTGGGCTACACCGTCAAACCGGTCGTGTACGGGGCCATCGCCGCGAAGCTGGCCGGGGTCAGGAACGTAAACGGGATGGTCACTGGAGGGGGCTACGTCTTTACGTCAAACTCTTTCCGGGCGAGGGCCCTGGGCGGTATCGTCAGCCTGCTGTACAAAGCCGGGCTCTCCTGCTGCCACAGGGTGATTTTCCAGAACGGGGATGACCGGGAGGAGTTTCTCCGGCGGCGGCTTGTCCGGGCGGCGAAATGCCGAGTGGTCAACGGTTCCGGCGTCAATATGGACCATTTCCAGCCCGCGCCTGTTCCGGACGGCATTACTTTTTTCATGCTGTCCCGCCTGCTCAGGAGCAAAGGCGTGATGGAATACCTGAAGGCGGCACAAATCGTGAAAAAGGAACATCCGGAGGCCCGGTTCATGCTCCTGGGGCAATTTGAATCCGGCATGCAGGACGCCCTTCTGCCCGAAGAGGTAGAGCCGTTCGTCCATGAGGGCATT
>CAZJCB010000324.1:2209-2485 GCA_964544245.1 uncultured Christensenella sp. | reverse complement strand
AGCACCATGGCGGAGATTTCCTGGGGGGTGTAGTCCTTGCCGTCGATGCTGGTCTTGAAGTTGCTGCCCATCTTGCGCTTGATGGATACGACGGTGCGCTCGGGGTTGGTGATGGCCTGGCGCTTGGCGATCTGGCCAACCAGGCGCTCGCCTTCCTTGGTGAAGGCGACGACGGAAGGCGTGGTCCTCGCGCCTTCGGAATTGGGGATAACGACCGGCTCCCCGCCTTCCATGACGGCGACGCAGGAGTTGGTGGTGCCAAGGTCGATGCCGATG
>CAZJCB010000324.1:0-2199 GCA_964544245.1 uncultured Christensenella sp. | reverse complement strand
ATAGCGGAGCGATAAGCGGCCCCCGAGGCTGTTTTTGCCATTGAGGGTTCCTCCATACTTTTATGCTTGGGTTATGTACTGTTCTATATCAAAGGTCGGGAACGACCCTGACCATCGCGTGGCGCAGGATGCTGTCCCCCATCCGGTACCCTTTTTGTACGACTTCGCAGACAGTGCCGGGTTCGCCTTCGGCGCTGTGCCCCTGGGCGACAGCGTCTTCCAGCGTGGGGTCAAAGGGTTCGCCAAGGCGCGAAACCGCCTGGATGCCGCGCTGGCTCAGGGCGTCCGTCAATTGCCGCAGGACCAGCTGCACGCCGTCAAACAGCGGGTCGCCCTCCCGGGGGTCCTTCAGCGCGCGCTCCAGGTTGTCGCACACCGGCAGGATGGTCTTGATGAAGGCGCGGGCGCCGTCGTCATAGCTCTCAGCGGAGACCTGGCGGTTGCGCCGGCGGAAATTGTCAAAATCCGCCTGCACGCGCTGGGCCATGGCCAGGTATTCATCCCGCTTCTGCTCGGCCTCCGCCAGTTTCGCCTGCAGTTCCTGCAGGTTCTCCGCGGGCTGCCCTTCGGTCTCAGGCTGGTCCACAACCTGTTCCTGCGGCTGGTCCGCCAGGGGTTTCTTCTTTGTCATGTCTTCCTCCAAGGTTTATTCCTCTTCGCCGCCCAGGACGCCGGTGAGCGCCTGGCTGACCAGGCGAAGCGTGCTGAACACACGCGCGTAGGGCATGCGGGTGGGGCCGATGATCCCGATGGCGCCGCGGCGGCCGCGGCCAAGCCTGTACTCCGCCAGGGCGACGCTGCATCCGCTCATCTCGGGGATGCCGTTTTCCGGGCCGATGTGCACCGTCAGTTCCAGCCCGCCCGAATCGCGGATGAGCGACATCAGCCGGTCCTTGTCCTCCAGCGCGCACAGCAGGTGGCGCGCCTTGTCCGCGTCCTGGTACTCCGGAAAGCCCAGGATGTTGTGGGAACCGGACACGGTCAGGTTGTCCGCGGCGTTCTGCCGCTCCATGTGGCTGGAAAGGTCCAGGATGCCCTGCAGCACCTGCGGGTCGCCCGGCGCGTGCACGGCGAACTCTTTCAGCAGCGCTTGCACTTCCTTAAGCGTCCTGCCGGAAAAGCGTTCGGAGAGCATCCGGCTGATGGCGTACAGGGCGTCCGCGTCCAGGGCTTCCGATACGCGCACCATGGTATCCCGGATGATGCCGCCGTCGGTCACGATCACCAGCAGCGCCATGGCCCGGGAAACCGGGACCAGCTGCAGGGTGGCGATGCGCAGCTCCTCCTGCCGGGGCATCATGACGACGGAGGCGCAGCGGGTGAAATCAGACAGGGCCTGCGCGGTGCTGGCGACGACATCTTCCAGGTGGCTGACGCGCTGGAGGTAATTCCGCCGCACTTCATCGTCTTCTTCGTTCTGGGCGAGGCCGCCCTGCAGCAGCATATCCACATACAGCCGGTAAGCTTTCGCGTTGGGCACCCGCCCGGCGGACACGTGCGGCTGTTCCAGGTAGCCCAGCTCCTCCAGGTCGCTCATCTCGTTGCGGATGGTGGCGCTGGACAGGTGGCTGAGGTACTTGCGCGCGATGGTGCGGGAGCCGACAGGCACGGCGGTCTGGACGTAATCGTCGATGATCGCCTGCAGAATGCGCTTTTTGCGGTCTTCCACAACTGCCTCCCCTCCCCTGTCTCTCCTGTCTGTTAGCACTCTCGCTTGTTGAGTGCTAACCGCCCCTCAAAGATATCATGCGAAAATCCCTTTGTCAAGTGACCCCAGGGCTTTATTTCAAAGAACTTCCGTCCGGGAGCAGGCGGAAAGTTGCTGCTCATGCAGGGCACACAAGAAAAGCCGGGCCGGCAGAGCCAGCCCGGAAACCTGTGAATGGATTTGACTGTTACAGCACGTAGGGGTCGGCCATCGGGTCGATCAGGCCCATCGGGTCGCAGTCTGTCCGGATCTCTTCCCAGGCCGCCAGGGCGCGGTTCTCCCCGGGCACGTTCAGCTCGGGGTGCGCGTGGTTGGCGGCGCGGTTCCCTTCGCGGGAGCTGCGCCTGGGCAGGTCCAGGTCCACGTCCCCGATGTCGATATTCAGCGCTTCGGCCACGCCCTTCCCGTATTCCGGGTCGGCCAGGTAGCAGTTGGCGATGTGGCGGTGCTTGATTTGCAGGGTGCTGTCCCCCATGTTGCGGGCGGTGTTT
>CAZJCB010000323.1:1224-2491 GCA_964544245.1 uncultured Christensenella sp. | reverse complement strand
CTTTACTCCTCCGAAAGTTCGCCGGTGTTTGGCGGCCGGCCAGGGAGCGGGGTTGTGCGGGGGTGTCGGATTGCTCGGAAGAATGAATATTTGTACCTAAGCGGCTTGAATATAGTCTCCGCCAATCCGCTTGTCAACAGGTTCCTGTCAGAAAATCCGCATTGCCCTCCGGCGGCTTGCGGCGTTTGACACCTCCCAGCCCGTCAACTTATAATGCGCCTGGTGATCAGCGAATATCGTCTGTAAAGCAGGGTTTTCAATGAAACGACACCAGCCGGATTTCGCTCAGCTGCTGAAGGTCCTCCGCGGGGAAGAGCCGGAGCGGCCGGTGCTCTTTGAGCTGTTCATGAACCTGCCGCTGTACGAGGCGGTCAACGGGGAAAGGCTGCCCGCGGACGACCCGCTGAGCAGGGCGCGCTTCACGGTGAAGGCCTTCCAGAAGATGGGCTACGACTACGCCACCGTGCACGCCTCGGCCTTCCGTTTCACGCGGGAAGCCCCGACAAAGCACACCCGCTCCCTCAACGACGGCGCGGTCATCACCGATGAGGCGGGCTTTGAGCGATTCGTCTGGCCGGAGCCGGAAGACCATGAAACCTCCTTCCTGCGGGACGTCGGCCGGGACCTCCCCGGGGGCATGAAGCTGATGGTGATGGGCCCTGGCGGCGTGTTGGAAAACGTCATCCAGCTCGCCGGCTATGAAAACATGTGCGTCATGCTGTATGACGATCCGGAGCTGGCCGGGCGCCTGTTTGACGCCGTGGGGGAGCGGCTCATCCGCTATTACCGCCTGGCGCTGGAGCACGATAGCGTCGGCCTTATCTCCTCCAACGACGACTGGGGCTTCAGCACCCAGACCCTCCTGTCCCCGGAGATGATGCGCCGCCACGTCTTCCCCTGGCACCGGAAAATCGTGGACCTGGCGCACGCCGCCGGGCGGCCGGTGTTCCTGCACTCCTGCGGGAACCTGGACGCCGTGATGGACGACGTCGTCGCGATGGGGTATGAAGCCAAGCACTCCTTTGAGGACAAGATCCTGCCCGTTGAGGAGGCCTACGAGCGCTACCACGGCCGCATCGCCCTGCTGGGCGGCCTGGACATGGATTTCCTCTGCATGCGGGACGAGCAGGCCGTCTACGACCGCACCCTCGCCATGCTGCGCCGCGCGCAAGGCCGCGGGGGCTGGGCCGTGGGCACCGGCAACAGCGTGCCGGAGTACCTGCCGGCGCGGGCGCTGTTCGCCATGCACAGGGCGGCGTTTGAGTTC
>CAZJCB010000323.1:0-1124 GCA_964544245.1 uncultured Christensenella sp. | reverse complement strand
CCATGGACAGACAGGGCATCTGCACGGCGGGCAACCTGATCGTTGACGTCATGTACCGCGCCAGCCGCTACCCGGCCCGGGGCGAGCTGGTGAGCATCCTCGGCCCGCGGGAGACCACGGTGGGCGGCCTGGCCTGCAACGTCTCCCTGAGCCTGGCGACGCTGGACGGGGACCTGCCGGTGTACGTCTCCGGCCGCGTCGGGAACGACGCGGAGGGCCGGCTGATCCTGGAGCATTTCGGCAGGCACCGGAACATCCATACGGAGGGGGTGCTGCTGCGCTGCGGGGAGACCTCCTACACCCTGGTGATCAACGACGCGGAGAGCGGGGAGCGCACCTTCTTCACCGCCCGGGGCGCGGGGGCTGATTTTGACGTCGATGACGTGGACCTGGACAATCTCCCGGCCAAGATCTTCCACGCCGGATACATCCTGCTGCTGGACAGCCTGGACGGGGAGGACGCGGAGTACGGCACCCGGATGGCGCGGCTGCTGAAAATGGCCCGGGAGCGCGGCATGCGCACCTCCGTGGACGTGGTGAGCGAGTCGGGCGACCGTTTCCGCCGTTTGGTCCCGCCCGCACTGAAATACGCCGATTACTGCGTCATCAACGAGTTTGAGGCGGGGCAGGTCACGGGGGTCCCCCTGCGGGACGGGGAGGGCCGGCTGCTGGAGGACAGGATCCCCAATGCGCTGCAGGCCATCAAAGGCTTCGGCGTGCTCCGCTGGGCCGTTGTCCATTGCCCGGAAGGCGCCTTCGGCCTGGACGAAAGCCGGCGGTTCGAAAGCGTCCCCAGCCTGAAACTGCCCCCGGGCTATATCAAGGGCACCACCGGCGCGGGCGACGCCTTCTGCGCGGGCGTGCTCTACGGCGCGCATGAAGACTGGCTCCTGCGGGACGCCCTTCGCCTGGGCACCGCGACCGCCGCCTGCTCCCTGGGCGGGCCGGACTGCGCCTCCGGGATCAGGGGGGCTTCCGAAGCCCTGGCGCTGTACCGGGAGATGGGCGGGGCGTAGCGCGGCGCGGGGCGCCGGTGAAGCGGTTGGGAAGCAATGGAAAAGCAATGGTAAAGCCATAGGGGAACGGGGAAACCGCCCGGCAAGCCGGGCTGTGAAACCGGCCTG
>CAZJCB010000322.1:0-2501 GCA_964544245.1 uncultured Christensenella sp. | reverse complement strand
TACCTTTCTTACAATAGTACCTTATTTCATCGCCAATTTGATGTTTTCACACTACACCTGTGTTGAATGGGCTTATTCCCTTGAAGGGACCTGTCTTCCCTCTTCAGCCAGGCTCTGTCACCGCCGCCGGCCACGCCGGAACAAACGCGCTTCACCCTTGCGCCTTCGCAGACACGCGGGGTCCCCGGGATTTAGGCGATTTATTCATTAAAGGCTCAAAAAAGCAAGGTTTGTCAAAGGTTCAGGGCATCCCGGCTTCCGGGGAAGAATGCGAAAAACAGGTAAAAATGGGGAAGAATTCCAGAGAGAATTTTGCGTAACCTTCCGGGTAGCCGCAGGTCCACCAACGCTTCCCTGCAGCCTGTCCAGCCTGACGGCATCGACGCCGGGCGCTGGGATGAACCATGTACCGTTTATGGGAATTTCGCAGGCCGGACCCTGCTCAGCCCTGGCTTCCCCACGTGAAGCGCACGGTCGTCCCGCCGCCTTCCCCGCTGTCCACGGTGATCCGCATGCCGTGCCGGTCCGCGATCCCCCTGGCGATGGCCAGGCCCAGGCCGCTGCCTTGGCGGTTCTCCTCGCTCCTGGACCTGTGGAAGCGGTCGAAGACGTAGGGCAGGTCTTCTTTGGGGATGCCGGGGCCCTCGTCCCGGACGGTGATCCCCTGGCTGTCCATCGCGACGTGCAGGGTGCTGCCGGCAGGTGAAAACTTGACGGCGTTGTCCAGCGCGATGAGCAGCATCTGTTTCAGCCGCGCGTAATCGCCCTGGAAAGGGACCGGCGCCGGGGCGATGTCCCGGTGGATGCTGATGTCCTTGCCCTGCGCCAGCCGTTCCGCGCTGCGCAGCGCGTCCATGAGCACGTCCTGCAGGAGCAGCGGCGCGCTTTCGATCGGGAAATCCGTGTTCTGCAGGCGGGCCAGCTCCATCAGGTCGTTGACCAGCCGCTGCAGGCCCTGCGTCTCGTTGAGCATCTGGCGGTAGTACTCCCTGACCATGCCGGGCTCCGCGACCACGCCGTCGTGCAGCGCTTCCAGCGAGCCGCGCAGGACGGTGACGGGCGTGCGCAGCTCATGGGACACGTTGGCCAGGAAGTCGCGGCGCAATTGCTCCTGCCGTTCCCGCTCTTCCCGCGCCTCCCGCAGCCTGCCGCTGAGGACGTCGATGGATCCGGCCAACTCCCCGATCTCATCCTTTTGGGTCAAGCCGGTCCTCGCCTCATAATCCCCGTTTGACAGGCGCTGGGCGGTCATTTTCATCCGGTTGATCGGGCGCGTGAAGCTGTAGGACAGGAGTACGGACAGCATGATGGAGAACAGAAGCGCCGCGGCGGCGCTATAGAGCAGGATGCCCTGGCCTTTCCGGACAGCTTCCTCCATACCGGAGACCGCGCCGTTGAGCAGCAGGGCGCCGACCACCTGCTCCCCCTGATAGATCGGCGCGCCCACCGTCAGGGTGGGTATGCCGGCCAGGCTGCCGAAGCCCTCGGAGAAGGCGGTATCCCCCTGGAATACGTCCCGGACCAGCTGCTCGGCTTCCGGAGGCAGCGTGCCGTACTCCAGGGTCCTGCCCATCATGCGCCCTGAGGAGAGGAATTCCAGGTTCTCGTCCAGCACCCAGAGGTTGGGTTCTGATTCCGTCAGCAGCCGGACGAAATTCGTATAGCTGCCTCCCTGGCCGCCCATCCGCGCGCCGCCCGGGCGGGTGCCCTCCAGGGCGTCCGAGAGCATACTGGACAGCGAGGCCGCCCGGCTCAGCATTTCAGCCTTTTTTGAGTCCTTGATCCATCCTGTGAAGAGGGAGCGGAACATCAGGCTGCTGACCACCGCGAAAAGCAGCAGGGCCGCGGCGAAAAAGACCAGCAGCTTCAGCGCGATCCTATTTTTCATCGGCTTTGGTCTCCAGCTTGTAGCCCACGCCCCAAATGGTTTTGATTTCCCACCCCTTGGGCCCGAAGGCGTCCAGCTTGGCCCGCAGGCGCTTGATGTGCGAGTCCACGGTGCGGCTGTCGCCGTAATACTCATACCCCCACAGGGATTCCAGCAGGTTTTCGCGCGAGAACACCTTGTCCCTGTGGGTCGCCAGCGTATAGAGCAGCTCCAGTTCCTTCTTCGTCAGGGCTACCTCGCTGCCGTCCACTCTGGCGGTGTAGGTGTCCAGGTCCACCAGCAGGTTGCCCAATGCCGTCACCTGCCCCGCGCCGGCCTGGCCCCGGTCCATCCGGCGCAGCACCGCCCGCAGCCGCGCCATCAGTTCCCCGGGGGAGAAGGGCTTGACGATGTAGTCGTCCGCCCCGATGTCCAGCCCCATGATCCGTTCGAAATCCTCGCCCCGGGCGGTGACCATGATGACCGGCACGGAGGACATGCCGCGGATCTCCCGGCAGACGGCGAAGCCGTCCATTTTGGGCATCATGACGTCCAGCAGTACGGCATCGGGCTTCAGTTTCCTGAACAGCGCCACCGCCTCTTCCCCGTCCCTGGCGATGTGCGCCGTATGGCC
>CAZJCB010000321.1:0-2514 GCA_964544245.1 uncultured Christensenella sp. | reverse complement strand
TGGAGGCCGGCGCGGACGTCATCGCCGCGGTGGACCCCCTGGTCAGCCAGATTTCCCGCGACCATTTCGAGGATTTCCTCACGAAACCCTATCAGGACATCTTCTCCCACATCAGGGAGAAGGGGGCGTTCTCCAGTTTCTTTGTCTGCGGGGACGCCAGCCGCAACATTGAAAGCATGTGCAGGACCGCGCCGGACAGCATCTTTGTGGACGAGAACGTCGACTTGCCTGCGGCGAAGCGGATCACCGACCGGTATGATATCACGCTGGGCGGCAACATCCCCCTCACCACCGTAATGCTGCACGGCACCCAGCAGGAGAACATGCGCTATGTGCTGGACATGGCGGACAGCCTGGACAGCACCCGCAACTTCATCGTAGCCCCGGGCTGCGACATGCCCTACGCCGTGCCTATGGAAAACGGCATTGCGGTGTCCCAGGCGGTCAACAACCCCGAGGACACGCGCAGGATGCTGGAAAACTACGTGGCGGTTGAGGACAGCACGGAGGTCACGCTGCCCGACTACGGCAGCCTGGAAAGGCCCCTGGTGGAGGTCTTCACCCTGGACAGCGCGACCTGCGCCGCCTGCACCTACATGATGGCCGCGGTGAACGCCGCAAAAGCGCATTACGGCGACAGGATCGACCTGGTGGAGTACAAGTACACCGAGAAAAAGAACATCGCCCGATGCAAAAGGATGGGGGTCAAAAACCTTCCCTCCATCTACATCAACGGACACCTGGCATTCTCTTCCCTCATCCCTTCTTCCAGCGAACTGTACCGCGCCCTTGACGAAGCCACAGGGAAGCGCTGAAGCGTGGAACTGCTCCTGGTCACCGGCTTCCTGGGCGCGGGAAAGACGACGTTCCTCAAGCGCCTCATCGCCTTGTGGAAAGACCGGCGTCTGGCGTTGATTGTCAATGAGTTCGGCCGCGTGGGCGTGGACGGCAGCCTGCTGAACAGCCTGGGCGTCAGCCTGTGCGAGGTCACCGGCGGATCGGTGTTCTGCAGCTGCCGGTTGGACCAGTTTGAAGAGGCACTGGACGGGATTGTCAATGAAAACCCGGATGTTATTCTGGTTGAGGCCTCGGGCCTGAGCGACCCGACCGCGGTGCGGGCGGTCCTGGCCGGTTTCCCGGGCATCGCCTACCTGGGCTGCGTCGCGTTGTGCGACGCGCCAAGGCTGGAAAAGGCACTGGCTGCGGTGCGCGTCTGCCCGAAACAGCTGGCTGTGAGCAACCTCATCCTGCTGAACAAAACGGACCTGATCCCACGGGATGAATCCAGCCGCCTGGAGGCGATGCTCAAGGCGCGCTTTCCCCGCGCGCGGGTCGAGAAGACCGTGCAGGCCGGTTTTGATCCACATTGGCTGGACGGGCTCCCCCTTGATATTCCCGCCCCGGGACAGGCCGGGGACACCCGAGACGTCACCCTTCAAAAGGCGATGGTACGTTTCAGGGAAGGCACCCCGCGCGCGGCCTGCGAGGGATTTATCAGGCTGGTATACGAGGATACCTGGCGTGTCAAGGGCCTGCTGCGCCTGAGGGAAGGCGCCTTTCTGGCCGACTGCGTGGGCCCCAGTATGAGCCTGACCCCCTGGAACGGCCAGGCCGCCGGGCTGGAGTTGGTGTTCCTGGCGGGGGAGGGCATGCCCCTGCGCAAAAGCCTGCAGGCGGCGCGGGCTTGGTATCCGGAATATATAGAAGACATCCTATTTGGATAACAGGAGGTACCTCCATTGAGGACATTGGAAAGCCTTGAAAGCAGGCTGATCGGCGCGGCGCTGGCCTGCGGCGCGGCAAAGGCGGAAATGATAAACGGAGACAAGGTGGTCCTTTCCCCCGTGTTCCGCGACATCTGCGCATCCAACACCTGCGGGGCCTATGGGAAGTGCTGGATGTGCCCGCCGGACGTGGGCGACATCCAACTGCTGATGGACAAGGTGCGCCAGTACCCCGTGGGGGTTTTATACCAGACCATCTCAACGCTGGAGGACAGCTTTGACTATGAGGGGATGACCGCGGCGGGAGCGGCGCACGTACAGGTCTCCCAGCGCCTGCAGGCCGCAGCGGCGCCCCTGCTGCCAGAAGGTTTCCTGCATCTGACCTGCGGCGGATGCCGGCTGTGCGAAGTGTGCGCCAAACGGGAGGGCAAGCCCTGCATCCATCCGGACCAGGCGCTGCCGTCGCTGGAGAGCTACGGGATCGACGTGTACAACACTGCTAAAGGCACCAGCCTCAAATACATCAACGGGCAGAACACCGTGACCTATTTCGGCGCCGTCCTTTTCACCCCCGCGGCCGATGCATAAGCTGACCTTCTGGCAGGACGGGAAGAAACGGGAAGCGCTGTTCACCGGCACGCCCCTGCTGTCCAGTATCCTTGACGGGCAGGAGGTTTCCCTGCCCCATCCCTGCGGAGGGCGCGGGCGCTGCGGCAAATGCGGGATTGAACTCTGGGGCGCGGTATCCCCGCCCAACGAAGCGGAGCGCAAAGCCGGCGTCCGCCTGAGC
>CAZJCB010000320.1:0-2515 GCA_964544245.1 uncultured Christensenella sp. | reverse complement strand
GAACGGCCGCCGTTCAGGCCGGCGCGCCCTTCAGGGTACCCCGGACCCAGGCCTGGCTTTCGCCAGTCCGGTGACAATCTGCGCCCGGTCCCGTCCAGGCCTGCCCAACCGGCGCTGACCCTGGATGCGCGGAAGGCGGCCTTGCTGGTGCTCAACCGTGTCCTGATTGACGAAGGGTATGCTTCCCTGTCGCTGGACGAAATGTTCCAGAAATCCGGCCTTTCTCCTCGGGATAAACGGCTGACCTCCGCAATTGTTTACAAAACGCTGGAGGACCTGGTCAGGCTGGATTTCGCCCTGGACCAGTTCCTCTCTGACCGCTCCGCCCTGGACCTGCGCGTCATCAACATCCTGAGGCTGTCCGCCTGCCAGATCCTCCTGATGGACAAGGTGCCGGACTTTGCCTCGGTCAACGAGGCGGTTGAACTCACCCGGCAATTGGGGATGGGAGACATGACCGGCCTGGTGAACGGCGTGCTGCGTTCCCTCATCAGGGCGATGGGTACCCTTCCCTGGCCGAAACCGGGGGATGAAAACTACCTGAGCGTCACCCATTCCATCCCGCAGTGGCTGGCTGAGGAGATCCTGAACGGATATCCTGATGAGACCGCGATGGGCATCATCTCTTACCGGAATCAGGAACACGCCGTGACCCTGCGAAGGAACGGGAGCCTGCTTACCCAGGCTGAGTTTGAAGCCCTTTTAAATAAAAAGGTATGGAACGTAAAACCTGGCCGCCTGCCCGGCGTGGTGCGTGTGAGCGGCGTGTCCGACATAGCCAGGGACCAGGATTTTCTGGGCGGGCGCTTTTCCATCCAGGGGGAAGGCAGCATGATGGCAGCGCTGGCCCTGAAGCCCGGTGTCGGCGCCCAGGTGCTGGACTGCTGCGCGGCGCCGGGGGGGAAGACCTGCTACCTGGCGGAGATGATGCAGAACACTGGTCGTATCTACGCGTGGGATTTACATGAGCACCGGGTCGAACTGATCCGCGCGCAGGCAGAGAGGCTGAGGCTGTACAACATCCGCCCGGCGGTCAGGGATTCGTCGCAGTTTATGGAGCGCCTGGAAGGGATGATGGACGCTGTGCTGCTGGACGCGCCATGTTCAGGCACCGGCGTGATGGACAACAAGCCGGACATCAAATACCGCCTGACACCGGAGAGCCTGTCTTCCCTTGTCGCCCTTCAGGAGCAGCTGCTGGATGTCAACAGCCGTTACGTAAAACCGGGCGGGATCTTGGTTTATGCGACTTGCAGCGTGCTGCCCAGGGAAAATGAAAGGCAGATCGAACGCTTTCTCCAAGCGCATCCTGAATTTACCCTTGACTTGATGCCCGACACCATCCCGTCAGACATGAGGGGATATGTCGGCGCTCACGGCCTCCAGCTGCTGCCGCATAGGGACGGTGTGGAAGGCTTTTTCATCGCCCGCATGAGGCGGTCATGAACAACGGCCTGGCGCAGTTGACAGGCTTGAGCCTGCCGGAACTGGAATCCTGGCTCGTTGGATTGGGCGAACCCGCTTACCGGGGAGGGCAGATCCATAACTGGCTGGTAAAAGGCGCTGATTTTAACGGGATGGGGAACTTGCCCGCGGCTCTGACCGGGCGCTTGAAAGAGGCCTCCATAGCCCAGCCGGCCCGTGTCCTTGAACGGCATGCGTCCGCAACCGACGGGACGGAGAAGATCCTGTTCGGTCTTCCTGACGGCCATCTGGTCGAAGGTGTCCTGATGCGATACCGGCACGGCGTCACCCTCTGCCTGTCCACGCAGGTCGGCTGCCTGATGGGCTGCTCTTTCTGCGCCAGTACCCTGCAGGGCAAGTTGCGCGACCTGTCCGCCGGCGAGATGCTGAGTATGGCATACCTCGCCAACCGCCTGCTCAGGCCGGACAGGGTATCCAACATTGTGCTGATGGGCAGCGGCGAACCGCTGGATAATTATGAACAGGTCACCCGTTTCCTTCGCCTGGTTTCCTCGGCTGACGGCCTCAACATCGGTCTGAGGCACATTTCGCTTTCCACGTGCGGGCTGTCTGATGGCATCAGGAAGCTTGCTGAAGAAGGGCTGCCTGTCACCCTGTCAATCTCACTGCACGCGCCCAACGACCAGATTCGCAGGGAGCTGATGCCTGTCGCGCGTGCCTGGCCGATGGAGGGCCTGCTGGAAGCCTGCCGGTATTACCTAAAAATGACCGGCCGGCGGGTAATATTTGAGTATGCCCTGATCAACGGTGTGAACGCGCTGCCGGAGCATGCGCGGGAATTGGCTTCCTATCTCAGGGGTTTGCAGTGTCACGTCAACCTCATTCCCCTGAACGATGTGCCCGAGCGAAACCTCAGGGCTGCGAACAGGGCGGATGTGCAGCGGTTTTCACAGGAACTGGAACGGTTGGGGATCTCATCTACCATCCGCCGGCAGCTGGGTGACGACATCGCGGGCGCATGCGGCCAGTTGAGGGCGCAGCGCCTCAAGGCGCCGCTACTACCGGAGGAGGGAACGGGGACGCTATGATT
>CAZJCB010000319.1:0-2536 GCA_964544245.1 uncultured Christensenella sp. | reverse complement strand
CGGCGCATGGCCTCCTCCGGATCCGCATCGGCAGATATGGCACGACGCCCGCGAGATCCCCTGGCCGTTCGGGGATGATCAGTTCGAGCTGTTGATTGCTTTGCGGGTATGGCATCACCTGGCCCCGGCGCAGAGGCGGGCTTTGCGGGAGGCCCGCAGGGTTGCCCGTCGGGTCCTGATTGTCTGTCCGGAGCATGAGGTTGTTGGCATCGGCATCCCCAGGGGCAAGTTAATTTCCTGGGGCAGCCAGCCCGCAATGGAGGAGGATCTCGGAGCATGGGGCAGATTGTATCTGTTTGGAGAAGGCAATGCTGAAATGGTTTGACAACATGAGGGAGCGCCGGAGGAATTTCCTCCTGCAGATGGCGGAGAAATACGGCTGGCGGACTGGCGCGGAGATCGGCGTCCTGGCGGGCTGGACGCATTGGTATCTGCTGGACAAGCGTCCCGAGCTTTCCATGATCGCGGTCGACTCCTGGCAAACCCGGAGCGGGTCGTGCGTGTATGGAGACGCGGAGCGAATCGCGGCGGCAAAGGCGACCTTCAACGCCACATCGAAATGCTACGGATCCAGGAGCCGGGTCATCAACGAGGACTCCGTTTCCGCTGCGGCCCAGGTAGAGGACGGGTCGCTGGATTTCGTGTTTATCGACGGGGACCATACCTATGAAGCGTGCAAGCGGGACATCATCGCCTGGCTGCCGAAGGTGAAAGAGGGCGGCTGGATCACCGGGCATGACTACCATGAATTCCCCGGCGTGAAGAAGGCGGTCGACGAGCTGCTCTCTCCGGTGAGCTGTGCAAGCGACTATACCGATGACGTATGGGCAAAGCAAAAGGCGATCCCGGGAACAACTGTCTGCTGCCTCAAATGGGGGACTCAGTACGGGCCGGAGTATGTGAACATCCTGTATGCGATGGTCCAGCGAAATGTCCAGATGGCCGGGTTCGATTTCGTCTGCTTCACGGACAACCCCCAGGGCATCCATTCGTGGATACGGACGGCCCCGCTGCCCTATGAGGCCCCGAAATGGTGGGGGAAGATGGGCCTCTATATGCCCACCATTCCAGGCATCCACACGGAGCGGCTGCTGTTTCTGGATCTGGATGTGGTCGTCATCGGGCCGTTGGATGAGATGCTTCATTATCCGGGCGATCTGGTGATGGCGATGGATTGGCCTTCCGGGACGTGGCCGTCCGGGGATCGGAAGAACCGCAACGGCCAGACCTCCGTGACCCTGCTGGAAGTCGGGTCGCGGACGGACATTTGGGAGAAGTATGTTGAGGCGGGCAAGCCGACACCCTCCAACCCAGGGGATCAGGAATGGATCAACGATGCCTTCCCCGGCTCTATGGCGCTTTTCCCGGAGCGGCTCGTCCAGAGCTACAAACTGCACAAGCTGGCGGGGGATGCGCTCCCGAAATGCAGCGTGGTCATGTTTCATGGTCGACCGAAGCCCCCGGACTGCGGCGGGTGGGTCAAGGAGCGTTGGCATGAATGAGCAGATATTCAATGAGGTTTGGCAGCATGGGAGCTACCGGAATGGCTCCACCTGCCTGCGGCTCTTGCCGTTCCTCCGGAAATACATTCCTGCAGGAAGCGTCGTCAACGACTACGGCAGCGGAACGGGCCGGGCGGAACCGGGCTTGCTTGAATGGTGCGCCAGGGTGAACATGGTCGATTTCGCGGAAACGGCCCTGGAAGCCCCTACACGCGCTTTGATCGGCGAGAAGCTGTCCTATGTCGTCTGCCCTCTCGAAAGCCTGCCTGACGGCTTTCCTGTGGCGGATTGGGGCATTTGCATCAACGTTTTAATGACCGTGGACCCGGCAAAGCTGGATGCAATCATGAAAGAGATGCGCCGGACGTGCCGAAACCTGATCGTGGAGGTTTACGATTGGGCGGATGTCCGGCTGGGAAGGGACATGACCACGATCAAAGGCGACGCGGCCTGGTGGAACGCGGAAATGAAAAAGTATTGGCCGAATGTGGAATCCGTGAAAAGCCCGGAGCATCCGCGCCGATATATCACGATCGGAAGGAGTTAGTGGGTCCGCCCGGTGCGGTGGAGATAACAGAAAAATAGGGTTCTCCCGAAGGGCGGCCACCTGGAGGGGGACGCAAGAAAGAATCAGGGCGGCAGTGAGGTGCCTCACCATCTCACTCCGCCCTTTTTCTTTGCCCATAAACACAAGGAGGAATGGACAATGGCAACGGCAGAAAACGGTAAGGTCCAGTACGAAGCGGGTCAAGATTTGGTCGCGTTCGTCGCGCTGACGGACCAAGGGGACCACATTGATTTCAGAAGCGCGGATAATTTCTGGTCGGCGCGGTCCGGTTATATTCCGGACATCAAGCCGAACGGACTTGCGACCGGGTGCGCGATCACCCCGGCGGCAAGCGAGACAAAGGAGTGCGTGGATGTCGCGGCAGGAACCGCATATCT
This sequence comes from uncultured Christensenella sp., assembly GCA_964544245.1. Taxonomy (GTDB): domain Bacteria; phylum Bacillota; class Clostridia; order Christensenellales; family Aristaeellaceae; genus UBA6115. Next base: position 89 of record CAZJCB010000319.1, on the reverse strand, counting down.
GTCTGGCGTCCTGACGACCATCAGCGCGGACACTGATGTGGCGGTTGTGCGGCCCGGGTCGTCCCCGGCGGCAAGCCACTATAAGAAAG
>CAZJCB010000318.1:0-2544 GCA_964544245.1 uncultured Christensenella sp. | reverse complement strand
CGATTTGTGCATACAGTGCATGGCGTAATCAGCCTTTTCAAAATAGGTTTCCGGGTAGTTGTCGGGCATCTCGTCCTGTTCGCTTTTTGCAAATATTTCCCTAAGCAGGCGTTCTTCTGGTGTCATTCAGTTGTCCTCCTGTTCTCGGTGCAGGGGCCGCGCCATTGCCAGCTTGGCCTGTCTTGACCGCACATGCTAAAACCTAAACAATCGCCACCTACTGACCTATGTTTTTTGCATTGCAAACAATGGGAATCCCTACGCATATCCCTCACCGCCGCGTCCCGCTCGTCGGTCAGGCGGGCAACCTCGGCCAGTAGCTCCTTGATTAGCTTTGCAGCCTCATCCATCACATATGGCTCCGGGTCAGTCCAAATGTACGGGCCACTGCCATAACAGCTATTTGCGCCTACATATTCCGCATAGCTAATCTGTTCCGGCAACAACGACACGAGTTCCACAATCGCTTTTTCCGCCCGCTCCCTGATTTCCTCAAGCCTGCTCATCGCCAACCTCCCCCCCCAGCGCCTCGTGCATCCGGGTCGGGTATCTCGTGTCGCTCATGTCTGTGCCTCCTTTATCAATTTCACCGCGCAACCCACCACATGGGCCGCGTTGGGTAGTGCTACTCCGTTCCCCCACATCTTATATTCAGCAGAATCAGAGTGAGGGTTATTGAGCCACTTAATAATCTGCTTTCTTGTTTTGGGTTTACTGCTTTTTCCTATGATTTTGCGATGAGTTTCCCATACATCTGACCAGAAAGAGATATCTTCCTCGGTTGGGTTATCAATACCAAGGTCGGAACACCAATAGTCCGGAAAGCCCTGCAAACGAGCGCACTCAAGGGGCGTCAGGCGCCGGATGATGTACTTACGTTGCTTTCTGCCGGGCTGTATCACGGCCTCGACAATCACGTTCCCGCCCTGATTGCACGTCGGGTCTACGCCTCCCGCCTGCAAAGTCTTCGCAACGATTTCCGCATGGAAGCCGCTGTGCGGGTTCGAGGACTTCATACTGTTGCTGGACACGGAATCCAGTGCATAGCACACCGCCCCCATGTAATTCAGGCTTTGCCCGCCATTTTCTTTCGCCTGTAACGTGCCGTGTTCTTTAGTTGTTCGGTAGTTTCTGCAATCAACAGAATATGCGACCGCCTGTCCTTCTGACGCAGCATTCCCGGAAGCACTTTGCCTAAGCACATAACCATGCCCGCCACCTTCGCCGCCATACAAAGATGGCCAAACGCCGTCCTCCGTATATACTCGTCTGCTTTGCACATCATCAGGTGTTAGGCACTTACAACTTCTTCCAGGGCTTCCCTCAGCATATCCGGCAGTACCTTCCCCCGCTTTTCCGCTCTCCGCAGAATCCCCTCGCACGCTTTCTTGCTCAAATAATATTTCTCCGGCGCGTTCGCTTCCAAAATCTGCGATAAGGTAGATTCTCTTACGACGCTGGGGCACTCCCCAGTATTGAGCGTCGAAAGTTCGCCAAGCGATGCTCCATCCATTTCCCACGATGGCACCGGCAGGATTCCATTTACCTGCCGCAGGTCGAGGAACATCGGCGGTTTCATCTTTGACGGAGCAGAACGCCTGGAGGACGGCTTGGAAGTCTGCTCCTTTATTGCTTGAGTAGGCTCCGGGGACGTTCTCCCAAACAGCGATTCTTGGATATATTCCATTGGTTGATTCCCTCATTTCCTTGATGATTCTGATAGCTTCAAAAAACAAGTTGCTCCGTTCGCCCTTGCGAAGCCCCGCTTGTTTCCCAGCTACACTCAAGTCCTGGCACGGACTGCCAAACGTGATGATGTCCACAGGCTCAATGGCAGCACCGTCAATCTTGGTCACATCGCCCAGGTGCTTCATGGCAGGGAACCGCGCCGTAGTCACGCGCACAGGGTACGGTTCAATTTCCGATGCCCACACCGGCTCAACGCCGTGCAGCACACCTGCCAGGGGAAATCCGCCGCTGCCGTCAAACAGACTGCCGAGTTTCATCCCGGTCATTCCTTCGCCCTCCTAATTCTTCCGCACCGTGCATCTGACTTTCTGATACACCCTGACCCGGTCGCTTTGGTCGCGGGCATACACGCCGTTTTGATACCGATAAACCGCCTCGAGGTCGTCCTCGGTGAATTCATCGCGTCCTTTGCCGTACTCCCGCGCTATTTCCTTGCTCGCCAATCCACGCAGGCTTGCGGTTTTAACAAATTCATCGAGCGTCATTCCGCACCGCCTTTCCAGCCCATGGCCGTGTTCCAGGCTGCCTTTGCGTCTGCTTCAGTGTAGTTTGCGGGAACCGAAGCGCCACACTTGTCGCATGTAACTTCGCAATATTGTCCAATCTCAGCCTTCCCCCCACACCCGCACGGCACCAGGCCGGTGGTGGGGTCGGGCTGTTTGTGCTGTTCATACAGTTTTTCAAGCCTGTGCAATCGGTTCAGCGCAAGCGTCACCTTGTTCATGTCATTGAAAGACAACCCCATCTGCCATGTTTCGTCTTCCATGCCGATGATGTCGGCGTTTCCGTATTCAT
>CAZJCB010000317.1:0-2551 GCA_964544245.1 uncultured Christensenella sp. | reverse complement strand
GGCCGTCAAACTTTTTGATGGGATTGCTCTGGCCACGCAGTTCCGGCGCTCCGATGGTAAAAATCCGTTTTCTGGACATGTACCCTCCTGATAATGAACCAATTACGCCAGGCTGGCCGGGTTGACCTCGAGGCCGACCCGGCAAGGCCACGGCTCTTCCGAGAGCTCCTTGAGAAACAGCAGAACTTTTTCACTGTCAGGATGCTCCAGCAGTTTGAGCAGCACTTGCGCGCGGAACTGCCCCATCAAGCGCCTGATCGGTGCCTCGTCCTCCCTGAAAAACAGGACGCGGCGCTTCAGGCCAGGTTCCTGTGCCAGTTTGGCGGCGATGCGCCTGTGCAGTTCGCCGGAAACCTCCCGGGCCTGCTCTTCTTTCCCGGCTTCGCACAGCAGGCGGACCATCATCGTAAAGGGCGGGTACAGCATCCTCCTGCGCCTTGCGAACTCCTGGCTGAAAAAACCGCGGTAGTCCTGCTCCGCCGCCGCGATGATGGCAAAATGGTCCGGCCTGTAGGTCTGGATGATGACCTCTCCGGGCATCTCAGCCCTTCCCGCGCGGCCGGCGACCTGGGTAAGGAGCTGAAAAGTACGTTCCTCCGCCCTGTAGTCCGGCAGGTTGAGGGACAGGTCCGCCAATACCGCGCCAACCAGCGTGACCTGGGGAAAGTCAAGCCCCTTGGCAATCATCTGGGTGCCCACCATGATGCGCGCCGCACCGGAGCGGAAACGGTCCAGCAGTTCCTGGTGCGCATCCTTGCCCGAGGTTGTGTCCATGTCCATCCTGAGGATGCCCACATCGGGAAAGAGCTTCCGCAGTTCTTCCTCAACCTTCTGCGTCCCTGTGCCGACCGGCCTGATGTAGCTGCTGCCGCAGGCGGGACACACCTTCGGGAGCGGTGTTTTCCCGCCGCAGTAATGGCAGTGGAGCATCCTGTCCGCCTGGTGCCAGGTCAGCTTGACGTCGCACTGGGCGCAGGAGATGCCCCCGCCGCATTTGCGGCACATGACACTGGGGGCATAACCGCGGCGGTTGATGAACAGCATCGCCTGCTGCCCGGCCTGCATGCAGGCGTTCAGCCGGCTGAGCAGCAGGGTTGAAAACATCCCCCGGTTGCCCAGGCGCAGTTCCTCCCGCATGTCCACAACACTCACCCTGGCCAGCTGATGGCGGTTGACCCGGCTGAGCATCTCCAGCAGCATGTAGTCCCCGCGCTGCGCCTTGGCAAAGGAGAGGATGCTGGGCGTGGCGCTTGCCAGCAGGAGTGCAGCCCCTTCACGGATGGCGCGGGAGCGCGCGACCTCCCGCGCGTCATAGCGCGGATGGTTTTCCGCCTGGTAACTGGGCTCGTGCTCCTCGTCGACAACAATCAGCCCCAGGTCCTTTACCGGGGCAAACACCGCCGAGCGGGCGCCGATGACAAGCCTGGCGCGCCCCAGGCGGATGCGGCGCCACTCGTCAAAGCGTTCGCCGGCGGACAGGCGGGAGTGCAGAACTGCCGCCACATCGCCGAACCGGCCGCGAAACCAGGACACCATCTGCGGCGTGAGGACGATTTCCGGGATCAGCACGATAACGCCCTTGCCCAAGGCCAGGCACTCGCGCGCCGCGCGGATATACACCTCTGTCTTGCCGGAGCCGGTGATACCGTGCAACAGGAACCGGCCTGTCCCCTCACGCACGGCGGGCAGGATTTCGCCCAGCACTTCCGCCTGCCCGGCGGTCAGCACCGGGTCCGGGTCGATCCCTGCCGGTTCCGGGTAAGGGGAGCGAAAAACCTCCTCCTCTTCCAGATGGACAAGCCCGGCTTCCTGCAGGATTTTCAGCGACTGCAGCGGCTCCCGAACCAGGAGCCTCAGCTCGTTGACCGGGTGGGCAAGGCCGTCGGAGAGAAGGTTGAGCAGCAGGCGCCGCCTGGATGAGCGGCTGTTCCCCTTCAGCGCATCAGGAAGGCTTTCGCTGGAGACCGCGAGCCTGGCCATGGTCTGTGTCTTGGCATGGACGCGGCCAGCGCGCATTTCAGCCGGGAGCATCAGCCTGAGCGCCAGCGCCAGCGGGCAATGGGTCCCCTCGCTGATTTCCCTGGCCAGAGCGACCAGGGGGGGCAGGACGGCGGGATACTCTTCCAGCGGCTCTATGATCTCCCTGACACGCTCCCGCGCCAGTTCAGTACTCTCCAAAAGGCCGATAACGCAGCCTTCCAGGGTCTGCCTTCCGAAGGGAACCAGCACCCTGGTGCCCGGGCTGAGCGACATGCCCTGCGGGATACGGTAGGTAAAGACGCGGTCGGTGCTGCTGCTTGCGATATCAACGATGACCTGGGCATAGGAACCGCCTTCAGGCATGCGCTGACCCACTCCTGATCTTCAGCACCTCATCCAGCAGGCGGTCCGCCGCCTCGCCCTTGGACATGATCGGCAACTCTGTCCTGCCAGTCTTTGTCAGCAGTGTGAGCACATTCGTATCCACGTCGAACCCGGCGCCATGCTGAGTCACGTCGTTGAGCGCAATGAGGTCCAGCCTTTTGCTGCCAAGCTTTTTCAGCGCGTTGTC
>CAZJCB010000316.1:0-2560 GCA_964544245.1 uncultured Christensenella sp. | reverse complement strand
CGGCCTCCTGCTGAACCATGACACTGACGCTCCTGATGGGCAATTGCGAACGGAATAAAAGATTAAGGATGGGCGTGGTCAGATAGTATGGCAGGTTGGCCGCCACATGAAAAGCGGCGTGCTCCTGCATAATCTCTGCCAAATCCATCTCCATTACATCACCCATCACCAGCCTTATATTGGCCTTGCCCTCAAACCGATCCAAAAGCTTGGGTTCCAGCCGCTGATCAATTTCCAGCGTGACGACCTGCCTGCAGGCTTCCGCCAGCGCAAGGGTCATATCCCCCATTCCCGCGCCGATTTCAAGCACAGTGTCCGCCGGCCCAAGAGGAGCGTGACTGACCAGGTGCCGTTGCAGCAAGGGGTCGTGAAGAAAATTCTGCCCCAGTGAAATCCTGTGCTCAAACCCCGCTTTGCTGCTCTTCATGCGAACCGGCACGCAGAAAACATGGCCGCGGGATCCTCTGACTTGAAAGCGGCGGTGCCCATTACAAGACGGTTCGCGCCAAGCCGCTTGATTTGGGCGCAGTTGTCCATCGTCACGCCGCCGTCTATGCTCAACGTGCCGGAAAAACCTGCTTCGCGCAGCTGGGACAGTTTATCCAGCGCAGAAAGGATCATTTTTTGCCCGCCGAAGCCAGGCTCGACTGTCATCAGGAGCACCAGGTCGCACTGAGGCAGTAAAGGCATGATGCGCGAAACCTCTGTCCCCGGCTTGATGGACAGGCCCGCTTTCAGCCCAGCCGCGCGGATCGCTCGCAGTAGGCCTGGAATGTCCTGCTCAATTTCCAGATGGACGGTGAGTTCATTGGCGCCCGCTTCAATAAAGGCGTCCAGGTACCGACCCGGTTTGCCGAGCATCAGGTGCACATCCTGCCTTACACCGGGAAAACAAATTTTCAGGGCTTTGACCATTGCAGGGCCGAAGGAAATGTTGGGCACAAAATACCCGTCCATAATGTCCAGATGCAACAAATCCGCACCCGCGTCCAGGATCCTGGTCACATCGCGCTGCACATTCAGCGGATCCGCCGCCAGCACGGATGGCGCAATTTCAATCATATCGTTTACTCCATTTCTCTCTGGTCTGAGCCAGCAGCAGCCGGTAGCGAAGGAGGCGCTCCCTGCTCAACTTCCCCGTTTCCACGGCTTTCCCGACAGCGCAGCCAGGTTCCTGGTCGTGCAGGCAGGGGTTGAAACGGCAATCCTCCTGGTAAGGCCAAAATTCCGGATACTGCTCTCTCAGTTTTTCCGGCGAAAGATCCTCCGGCAGTTCCAGCAGGCTGAAACCCGGCGTATCCAGCACACACAGGCCGCGCGCCTCAATCAGGGTGATATGCCGGGTGGTTTGCCTGCCCCGGCGGATCCGCTGGCTGACGGCGCCAGATACCAGTTCCAACCCTGTCAGGCTTGATATCAGGGTGCTTTTCCCCGTACCGGACTGTCCAGCAAAACAACTCTGTTCACCCGCCATCTTTTCAGCCAGTTCCCCTATTCCCACGCCAGTGACCGCGCTGAGCGGAAGGACCCTGACTCCGGCTGACGCATAAACCTCACTGATTGGAGCCAGGAGAAGGGGGTCCAGGTCACACTTGTTGACCGCGATCAATGTTCTGATCCCCTGACGGTTCGCAAACACCAGCAACTTGTCCACCAGCAGCAGGTCTGGCTCAGGCTCCGGCGCGATAACGATGATCAGTTGGGTGATATTCGCAACCGGAGGCCGTACGCTCAGCGAAATGCGCGGGAGAATCTCTTCCAGCCAGCCGTGTTCCTCCAGGTTGCCGGGCGTGAACCGCACCCGGTCCCCAACCAGGGGCGACATCTTTTCTCTGCGGAACTTGTTTTTCGCGCGCAGGATAAAATCAAACCCGCTGCCATCCCTGACAGTATACAACCCGCCGCGGCCCTCGAGGATCCGGCCTGTCTGCATCAGGTCCCCCCTGGTGAGGCTTGGGGATTGGGAGTGGGCGTGCTGCTTAAGGGAACGTAAACGACCATATCGACCGCGGAGTTCTCCGCCACTTGTTCCCCCGCAACCGGCATCTGGGAGGCGACGCGGCCGTGCTGGGCTGCTTGTTCAACCTCAATCTGGCTGACTTTACCCGGGTGCAGCTTGGCGCGCTTGAGCGCATCCGACGCCTCTGCGTACAGGAGGCCGCTCAGTTCCGGCACGCTGGCCTGCCCGGACGAAACAACCAGCTGGACAATGCCTCCGGCGTCCATCATGGTTTCCTGGGCTGGTTCCTGTGCCAGCACTGTCCCAAGGGGCGCCATGTCAATGATTTCTCTGGTGACCAGCACTTCAAGCCCAACGCGTTCCAATTGCGCCCTGGCGTTTTTCAGGTTTTCCCCGATAACACCGGGCACCGGCTTCCTGGCAGGCCCGGATGATACTGTCAGGAGGATGACCTCGCCGCGTTTCATGACATTGCCCATGTCGACGCTTTGGGTGATTACCGTGTCGATCGGTTCGTCACTGCTGACCCGAATGATTTTAGGGATGAGGCCTTCCCTTTCCGCATCACGAACCGCCCGGTCCAGCGGGTAGCCGGTCAGC
>CAZJCB010000315.1:0-2576 GCA_964544245.1 uncultured Christensenella sp. | reverse complement strand
TCGCAGGCGGTTTTGTGGGGCATTTCAATAAGATACCGTTTATTCCCGTCTTCTTCATCACCGTGGCCTGCGGCATCATGTCCGGCTTCCACGGTTCTCAGACGGCGCTGATCGGCCGCACCATCGAAAAGGAAAAACAGGGAAACTGGATATTCTTCAACTCCATGCTGATGGAAGGCCTGATCGCGATGGCCTGGGCCGCCGGGGCCATGATCCTCTTCAACCGGGCGACGCTGGACGCCGCGGGAACAGCCCTCACGGCGGGCGCCGCGCTCAATGCCGGCGCGACCGGTATGGTCGGCAATATTTCCCGCACCTTCCTGGGCAGTGTCGGCGGTCTGTTCGCTATCGCGGGCGTTATCGTATTGCCCATCACCTCCGGGGACACCGCGTTCCGAGCGCTGCGCCTGCAGACGGCCGAACGTTTCAAGATCGATCAGAAGTCCCCTGCCAAACGCATGGGCCTGGCCGCCCTCCTGTTCGTCCCGGCCATCGCCATCCTGATCTTTGCCAAGACCGACGCCAATGGCTTCAGCATCCTGTGGCGCTACTTTGGCTGGGCCAACCAGACGCTGGCGGTCTTCGCGCTGGGGATGACCACCGTATACCTGTCCGCGCACAAGAAAAACTTCTGGATCGCCTACATCCCGGCGATCTTCTACTGCTTCGTCGTATTCAGTTTCATCTTCCACGCCAACATCGGCCTGAACCTGGACTCCCTGCTCGGCCTGACCAAGGACAATCCGAACAACTACACCGCCTCCTATGCACTGGGAGCGGTTGTGGCCGTCCTGTACGCCTGGTTCCTCTGGGCGCGCATGCACAACAAGAAGGAAGACCTGACGACCTACGACGCATGAACAAACTAATCCAAGGGGCGGCCGGCAATAAGCCGGCCGCCCCGGGTTTTCCCCCAGCGCGCGGGTCCCTGGCCACCAGTGCCTTTCCTTTGCCGGCATGACCTGGATGACCTGACATATAGTTTGCCATCCGTCGGAAAACGTGATACAATCAAATGGTATCCGGAGTGTTACCAGGAAAGAAGGGCTTGACGAAAAGAGTGGGGGCTGCAATCGGCGGGAAGCTGGGCTGTTTTGCCTTGTTTTTTCTGCCCACTTGCAGCGTCAGCCCGCTTTTTGTTTTTGAGAGGACATGATGGCCAAGAAGGAGAGACCCGTCCAGCAGGCTGAAAAGATCAGCCGGGAAACCGCGGACGAACTGGGCTATGAACTGCTGGAAACCAGTTTTGACAGGGAACCGGCTGGCGTTTATCTGCGCATCTACCTGGACAAGCAGGGCGGTGTCAGCCTGAGCGACTGCGAAAGGTTTCACAGGGCGGTTCAGCCCAGGCTGGAACAGGTGGACTACGATTTCCTGGAAGTGTGCTCGCCCGGCATCGACCGGCCGATCAAGGACGAAAAGGACGCCGTGAAAGCGAAAGGCGCTCGCGTGGAAGTCCGCCTGTTCAGCCCCTTTGAGGGAAGCCGGGAACATGCCGGCATCCTGCTGGGCCTTGACGGGGAAGGTTTCCGGATCATGACAGGGAGCGGGGAAAAGGTTTTTCCCAGGAAAGACGTCGCCCTGGTGCGGCGTGAAGTCGATTTGAGCGCGCTGGAGTCGCCCGGCGCGACAGAGCAGGAGGACGATATATGAACAGCCAGAAATTGGACCTCATGGATGCCATTTCCATGCTGGCCAGGGAAAAGGACATAGACGAGGAGATCCTCGTTGACACGATTGAAGACGCGCTGAAAGCCGCCTACCGCCGCAACAACCGCCAGACCGGCGCGCCGGTTTCCAACCTCAGCGTCAAACTGACGAAAAAAGAAGGCGCCAGGGTCTACCTGCGCAAAGTTGTCGCCGAAGAGGTCGAGGAGCCCGAACTGCAGATCTCCCTTGAGGACGCGGTGAAGATCAGGCCGGATTTCCACGTGGGCGACATCGTGGAACTGGATGTGACGCCGGACAACTTTGGCCGCGTCGCGGCGCAGACAGCCAAGCAGATGCTGGTGCAGCGCATCCGGGAAGCGGAGCGCGGCAAGATCTATGATGAGTACATTGAAAAGGAAAACGAGATCCTGACCGCCATTGTGCAGCGCGTGGAACCCAAGGCCGTATACCTGGAACTGGGGCGCACCGAAGGGGTCATGGAGAGCAACGAGTTCATCCCCGGGGAAAGCTACCGGGACGGGGACCACGTGAAGGTGTATGTGCTCAAGGTCAGGCGTTCCGGCAGCGAGTTCTCCAGGAACCCCCAGGTCTATGTCAGCCGCATTCACCCGGGGTTGGTCAAGCGTCTTTTTGAAATGGAAGTGCCTGAGATCGCCACCGGCGTCGTGCAGATCCGCTCCATCGCCAGGGAAGCCGGAAGCCGCACCAAGATCGCCGTCTATTCCATCGACCCGATGATCGATCCGGTCGGCGCCTGCGTAGGCCCCCGGGGTTCCAGGGTCGAAAAAGTGGTCAGCGAACTGAAGAATGAAAAAATCGACATCATCAAGTGGTCGCCCGACCCGGCGGAGTTTGTGGCCAACGCGCTCAACCCTTCGCACGTGATCAGCGTGTTCGTCTCCGAA
>CAZJCB010000314.1:2243-2576 GCA_964544245.1 uncultured Christensenella sp. | reverse complement strand
GTCCAAGGGCCTGTGCGCGCCGGTGGGCTCCATGCTCGCCGGGAAGAGGGATTTCATCGAAAAAGCCAGACGCAACCGCAAGGTGCTGGGCGGCGGGCTGCGCCAGGCGGGCGTGCTGGCTGCCTGCGGGCTGCTCTCCATCCGGGAGATGACCGGGAGGCTGCAGGAAGACCACGGCAACGCCAGGGCGCTGGCGGAAGCGCTGGCCGGCCTCCCCCATATCCGGCTGGACCTGGGCAGGGTGCAGACCAACATGGTGTTCTTCGACGTCACAGCGCCGGGCTTCAGCGACGCGGATTTCGTCAGCTGGATGAAGGAGCAGGGCGTGCTCAT
>CAZJCB010000314.1:1336-2233 GCA_964544245.1 uncultured Christensenella sp. | reverse complement strand
GAATACCTGAAAAGGTTCGGCTGACGCCTCTTGACGCCTCAGATGAATCAACTCTCTGTCCACATCCTGTCCATGCGCTGGGCAAAAAGGTTTTACCGGCAGGCATCCTGCGGCCTTACCCTTCCCGCCCGGGACCGCCTTCCCTTTTCCCCTTTTTGCGGGACAGCGCGAGGCCGCCAAAGCCGCTGATGACGGCCATGTAGTACCCCAGGTCATACCAGAAGCCGGTGTTGTGCACCTCGTAGATGCCGATGTCCCTGTTGAAGAGGGAGACGACCAGGGTGACCGGCGCGATCCACCCGTGCCAGACGCCCGTGAAGAACCCCGCAGGGTCGTCCTGGGTGTTCGCCCCGTCGCCCGGCGCACAGCCGCTCAGGAGCAGCAGCATCAGGGCCAGCAGGGCCAGGAGCAGCCATCTCTTCTTATTCCCCATGTTCAAGTCCTTTCTCATCCCAAGCATCCCGGAGGCGGATGAAACGCCGGCAAAGGTACGGTTCCGAACCAGCCCCAGTTTATCACAGTCCGGGGGAGGCAGAGCCCCGTGCCCTTGTGTTTCTCCTGTTCCCCTGTGGCTCCGACCTGCCGCGGGCGCCCTTTCCATCAGCCGCCGCCCGGTGTAGGATTGGGCTGATCCATGAGGCTCACCCGCTGCGCTGGCCCTTTTGACCTTCAACTGTCTGAGGCGGGCGCTCAGCCCGGTCAACAGAAATGGAAGGACGCGGAATATGCAGATCGTTGACTTTGCCCCCGGCCACGTCCAGGAGGCCCTGCAGATCGTCCGGCGGAATTATGAGGAGGAGCGGGGCTTCGTCCCGGCCCTGCCTCCTGGTGACAGGCTGCCGGACCTGCGTCCCTACGCTGAAAACGGCCTCGGCGCCGCGGCGCTTGGAGGCGGCA
>CAZJCB010000314.1:0-1326 GCA_964544245.1 uncultured Christensenella sp. | reverse complement strand
GTTTCCTGTGCAGCGTACCGCCTTTCGGGAACGCGTTTGGCTCCACCAGCGCAAGGGGCGTGTTTTCCCCCATGGGCGCAAACGGCGCTACCGGGGAGAACAGGGCCGGGACGTACGCGCGGCTGTACCGGCTGCCGGTGAAAAATGGGCGCGCGCCGGGGCGTCCAGCCACGCCGTATGCCTGTATGCCCACGAAAGGGACGTACAGGAGCAATTCTTCCGCTATGGTTTCGGCCTGCGCTGCGTCGACGCGATCCGCGGCATGGGCTTGATTGACGCGCCGCCGTGCGAAGGGTACTCCTTCCGCGAACTCCCGCCTGAAGAGGTCCCCGGCGTCCTGCGGCTGGAAAACCTGCTTGACGAAAGCTATATCCAAAGCCCTTTCTTTATGTACAGGGAGCGGAAAACCGAGGCGGCGTTCCTGGAAGAGTATGAACATTTCCATTCCATCTATTTTACAGCGAGTTATGAAGGGCGTTTGGTGGCCTTTCTCCGGGCGGAGCTGGACGGGGAGACCTTTGTCCGCGACGCGCCGGGCTACCTGCACGTGAAGGGAGCCTATTGCCTGCCGGAACACCGGGGAAAAGGCCTGAACCAGACGCTGCTGAACCTGCTGACAGCGAAACTGAAAAAGGAGGGCTATACAAGGCTCGGTGTGGATTTCGAAAGTTTCAACCCAAGCGGCCGGGGGTTCTGGCTCAAATACTTCCAAGCCTATAACTACGGCGTGGTCCGCAGGATCGACGAAAAAGCCCTCCCGCAGACTGCCGGCCCTGCGCCGCGGAACGGGTTCCCCCGATAAACAGATCCTGTTCGCGCCCATCAGGGAGCCCGGGATCAGACGGAAATCTTTGCACAGCGGTCTTTCCGCAGCGCTGAAAAAAGAAGTTGCATTTCGTTTTCTGCCGTGCTATACTAAAATTATGGGAACATATGGTCCCTTTAGGAGAAAAGATGAAGCCGGAATGCCAGAACCACCCGGAAGAAATGCTGCCAGCCACTGCGGGAAGTTCCCGGCATTTAGCCGCCTTAACCGCCGGCTCATGCCGGGCGTCCGGCGGGTAAATGGGCGCCCCGGAAGCGTTGATATTCCTCAATTTTCCGGGCGAAAAATGATTTAACCGCCGGAAAAGCCGGAAATACAGGCGCGTTTGAAAACAGCGGACAACGCGGTCACCCCCCAGCCCAATACAGCCTGAAGGCGTTGGGAGGGGGAGGTGTATTCAAAACTTCCGTTTAAATCCGGGGGAGGCCCTGCCCGATCCCCCGCGGGGGGGGAGGAAGGGGGCCTGCTCCTCAATGCAGGAACCCTGGCAGCCTTGCGCT
>CAZJCB010000313.1:0-2578 GCA_964544245.1 uncultured Christensenella sp. | reverse complement strand
GGCGAGTATACAGAGCGCTCCGTCGGCATATACGACATCACCTGCAATCAATCCCTGCTGATCATCATGCGGGAAGCCAACATGCCCGGGCTGCTTGAACCGGTCATGAGAAACCTGAACAAGCTGACCTACTATATCGAACCGGACGGCTCCGTCGCGACGCTCAACTCCAGAAGGCAGGATTTCGGTCAAAAGCTGTACCCCTACCGGCAGCTGATGAACTGCCTCTACGTGCTGGCTGTTCCGCACGACGCGGCAGACGCTCGCTTCGCGCAGGTCGAAAGTCTCGCAAACTACCTGTTCCGGCAGGTTGAAGAGCAGGCGTGCGCGCCTGCTGTGCCGATTGACCCGGGGCAGTTGGCAACGATGTTCCTGCTTGATCCCGCGCTGGGGGAGCTGCCCCCCTCCGGCCTCCCTGTCCGAAGCGAATACCGCAAATTCTTCGAACACGCGGGTGTCGTGAGGTTTCGCAAAGGCGGCGCGACGCTGACGCTGGTGCGGGAGCGCCCCATCTTCTGCAAACTGCAGGTCGGCAGGACCGAACTGATGCTGCGGGCAGGCGCGTGCTTCTATGCCTGCGGTCAGCTGATCAGCCCTCAGATCAGCGAGATCGAAAACGGTTACCGCCTGCGCTGCCAAAACGAGTGGGGATATGTGCGCCCCTTGGGAAAACAGGCCGGGACCGCGGTCTGGGCGGACATCCCGCACGAGAAACGCGGCCACGTCAATATGCTCACGCTTGAATGGACCCTGGACGTGCTGATCTTTGACAGCAAAGTCGAGCTTTACCTGCAGATCAGCGGGTGTGAAAACCTGCCCTGGAAACTGGAGGGCATCCTCACTCCCGGCGGGACGCTGAACATGGGCGGCAGCCATATCCCTGCCGCCGCCGGGAATTACGTGATCACCGCGCAGGGGTTTGACTATGTCAGCGAAGGCGGCTGCCTGCGCTGGGAAGGCGGCCTGGCGCAGCACCTGTACGCGCCGGCCATGCGCAACACGCCGGCGCAGGAGATGAAGGCGTTCACCGTTTACAACACGGGGTTCGCGCCCTGCAGCCACAAGGTGACCCTGTCCTGGCGGGACACGGAGGGGAAGCCGTGACTGAAAAGCAGCTCAGCCGAAACATCGGCCTGCTGGCGGATTGGCTGACCCGCAGCCCGGAAGGGCAAAAAACCATGGAGCTGTTCGATTGGCCGCAGGGCGTCGCGCTGTTCGCCCTGCACCAGCTTTCAAAGCAGCCGCGGTATCAGGCGCTGAAGGATTACCTGCGGGATTGGTTCGACGGGTGGCTGGAAAGAGGCCTGCCGGGAAAGAACATCAACTCGATGTGCCCGATGCTGACGCTGTCGTTCCTGTATGAAGACACCGGCAGGGAAGACTACCTCAACGCCTGCCTTGAATGGCTGGACTACGCGCTGCACCAATTGCCGCGCACAGCCGAAGGGGGCTTCCAGCACATCACCATCGACAGCGAGAACCGCGCCCAGCTGTGGGACGACACGCTGTACATGACGGTCCTCTTCGTCGCGCGAATGGGGCAGATGCTCCGCCGCAACGACTGCGTGCAGGAGTCGGTCCGGCAGTTCCTGGTGCACGTCAAATACCTTCAGGACCCTGTCACGGGGCTTTTCTACCACGGGTGGACGTTTGAGGGGAACCATCACTTCTCCGGCGCTTTCTGGGGGCGGGGGAACGCGTGGTATACCGCCGGGCTGGTGGACTACCTGGAGCTTGCCGAACTCCCCGGGGGCGTCAGGATGTTCCTGATCTCAACGCTTGAGCGTCAAATCGAGGCGCTCAAACGGCTGCAGGCGCCCAACGGCATGTTCCATACCCTGCTGGATGACCCGGAAAGCTATCAGGAGTCCTCCGCGACGGCGGGGTTTGCCTACGGCATCCTCAAAGCCGTTCGGCTGGGGTTGATTGGAATGGAATACCGCGCCACCGGCGAAAAGGCGCTGAAAGCGCTCTCCCGGCGCGTAGGGAAGTCCGGGGAGGTTTCGGAGGTCTCAGCGGGCACCTGCCTGCGCATGACCAAGGAATACTACCGCGCCATCCCGCTGCGCCCATGCCCCTACGGGCAATCCATGGCGCTGCTCGCATTCACGGAAGGGATCAGGATGCTTTGAGCGCCCCGCAGGACGCTTTATAATGATCACCTGAACGCTCTATGACAGGAGGGACACGCCGTGAAGGAACGCATCGAGACCCTGCAGGAAAAGACAAAGGGGCAGTACTGGGCGCAGAGGATACTGGCGGAACTGGCCTACCTGCAGGAATTGCTGGGCAGCCCGGACGCCCTCACGCCCTCCCTTAAGCGCCTGGAAAGGCAGGTCGACAGCGAAGGCGCCATCACCAGGCAGGCGGCGCTCCTTGAGGAAGAAGCGCTCAGCGCCCATGGCGGACAGGCAAAAAGCCTGTGCCTGGTCTGCGCGGCGCACGCCCATATCGACATGAACTGGATGTGGAGCATGCCCGAGACCACCGGCATCGTGATCGACACCTTCCAGACCATGCTGGGCCTGATGGAGGAGTATCCGGCGTTCACCTTCACCCAGTCCCAGGCATCCACCTA
>CAZJCB010000312.1:0-2589 GCA_964544245.1 uncultured Christensenella sp. | reverse complement strand
ATCCCGGGTTCCTCCTTTTTTGTTCCTTATATTTTTCTTCCTCCCGGCCGCGCATGCGGCACCGGGGAAGCAGGGACCAAAGTTTCCTCAGCCCTTGATGGCGCCGATCATGACGCCCTTGACGAAGTACCGCTGCACAAAGGGATACGCGATGAGGATGGGCAGCGTGGTGACGATGGTCATCGCGGCCTGCAGCACCTCCGGCGTGCTGCGGACCTCGGCGCTCTCGGACAGGCTGATGGCGTCGGACGTGGAGTTGAGGATCATGTTGCTCAGCAGGTACTGCAGCGGCTGCAGCCGCTTGGTGGTGATGAAGTATTTGGCGTCGGCGTAGGCGTTCCAGCGGCCCACGGCGTAGAACAGCGCGAGGGTGGCCAGGATCGGCTTGGAGAGCGGCAGCACGATCCTGAACAGGATCTGGATGTGGCTGGCGCCGTCCAGGAAGGCGGACTCCTCCAGGGAGTCCGGGATGTTGGACTGGAAGTAGCTCTTCATGATGAGCATATTGTAGGGCGAGAACATCAGCGGCAGGATCAGCACCCACATCCGGTCGATCAGGTTTAGGCTTTTGTACAGGAGGTACTGCGGGATCAGGCCGGCGCTGAAATATAGCGTCAGCATGATCATCGTGGCGAAGAACACGCGCCCCTTCAGCCGCTTTTTGGACAGGGGATAGGCCGCGCAGACCGTGACGAACATCCCCAACGCCGTAAAGATGGCCGTGACCATCACCGTGTAGCCCAGGGAATAGGTGAGCTGCCCGTCCTTGATGACGGAGTTGTAGGCGTCCAGGTTCAATCCCATGGGCCACAGGGTGACCTGTTTGGCCAGCACGGCGGAATTGCTGCTGAGGGACTTGGCCAGCAGGTGCACGAAGGGCAGGATGCAGGTGGCGCAGAGGAGGACGATGATGAACACGATGACCATTTCGCCCGGGGTGACCCTCTTCAGGCGGGAACGGCCGCGGGCCGCCGGGCTGCTTTCCCTGATGGTCTCTTCCATAGCCCCGCCTCCTTACAGCAGGCCGTCTTCGCCCAGGCCTTTGGCGATGCGGTCTGAAGCGATGACCAGCACCAGGGCCGTGAGCGACTGGAACAGGCCAACGGCGGTCGCCCGGCTGAAGTTGCCGCCGCTGAGGCCTTTTTCATAGATATAGATGGACAGCTGGTACTGGAAATCGCGCACCTGCACGTTGCCGAAGGCGACCAGGCGCTCAAAGTTGCTGCCGATGATCCGCCCCAGCATCATGATCAGCAGCGTGACGATCGTCGGCCGGATGCCCGGCAGGGTCACGTGCCAGATCTTCCTGAAGCGGCCCGCGCCGTCCATCCCCGCCGCCTCGTACAGCTCGCTGCTGATGCCCGACATCGCGGCCAGGTAGATGATGGTGCCCCAGCCCATGTTCTGCCACACGCCGATGAGCAGGTAGCTCACCGCCCAGTTGTACCTTTCCGACAGGAAGGGGATGCCTTCGCTGATCAGTCCCCAGCGGATCATGAGCACGTTGACCAGCCCGGTCTGGGGCTTGAACAGGCTGAGTGCTACGCTGGCGATGATCACCCAGGACAGGAAGTGGGGCAGGTACAGGATGGTCTGGGAAACCCGCTTGAAGCGTTTGAGCGTCAGCTCGTTGAGCATCAGGGCCAGGATGATGGGCGTTGGGAAACCCAGCCCCAGGTCCAGGAAGTTGAACACCAGGGTGTTCTTGATGGCCCTGATAAAATCCGCGTCCCTGAAGATCTTGGTGAAATTTTCAAAGCCTACCCAGTCGCTCCCGGCGTAGCCCCGGGCGGGCTTGTAGTTCATGAAAGCCATGCGAAGACCCGGGTAGGCGGCGTACTGGAAGATGACCACGCAGGCGACGGGGACGAGCAGCAGCGCGTACAGCTGCCAGTCCCGGCGAAGGAAGCGCCACCTTCGCCCGGCGGGAAGAGAGAGTGCCTTTGCCTTGTCTGTCATTCTCGCAACGTCCTTATCCCTGCCCGTGGAAGGGCAAGGGTCAGCTCTGCCTGTCAAGTCCCGATTTTTCCGGATCCAAACGTCCGCTTTTCACCCTGAGCATACAAGGAAGGGCCGTGCCTGTCAAGATGATTAACGTTCATGTGCCGGAAAACCTAAGCCAAACTGGGGCTCCGGCTGTTCAAGCGCGGATCCTGTCCTTCAGCGCCATCAGGCGGAAATAGATCTCCCGCGGGTTTTCATCCTCGTAGAGGAAGGCGCCGTTGCCGGAGAAGGAGGGCTCGATGAAGTCCAACCATGATGAGCAGCGTCAACGGCCCTGTCAAGGAAGGCGGACCGATCGACCCCTGCATGAAGATCAACGAGAACGGCAAGTACGAGGTCGTCTACATCCCTGAGAACAACGGCCTGTACCAGTACGTCCCTGTGATTCACGGGCAGTTCTTCGCCCCGGGCGACTACTACTTTGAGATTTACCAGATGCCCCCCCACAGGGTGGAACGCTTCAACCAGGCCAGGCTGTATGACGAAGCCGGCGTCCTGGAGAACGTCTCCCACGACTACCTGAGGAAACTTGTCACCATGTATACTGACACAGCGGTAGAAGTCAACCGCCTGTTACCGGACATC
>CAZJCB010000311.1:0-2611 GCA_964544245.1 uncultured Christensenella sp. | reverse complement strand
TCTGTGCCTTGAAGCACTGCATGGCTTTCACCTTCACCTCATAGAAATCCGTGATGTCCATGAAGGTGCCGGGGACATAGCCTGATATCTCGGTCTGGTGCGGCTCGAAGCCATAGATCTTCATCTGCCTGGTCGCCTTCAGGCCGGGGACCTCGACGCCCGAAGAGTTGGCGTAAATGCTGCAGCGCCAGACCATATCCCCCACCGCGTTGTGGTCGGGGTTGAGCACATCGTTCTTGTCATGGCTGATGATGATGTCGGGGCGCGTTTCCCGGATTTTCTTCACCAGGCGATCCTCAAGCTCGCGCGTCACCTCGATGGGGTAATCCGGCATATCCCAGAACTCGATATGCTCAAGGCCCAGCACGCCGGCCGCGGCCACGGTCTCCGCCTTGCGCAGCTCCTTGACGGAATCATAGGTCTGGCCGCCTTTTTTCCACAGATCATTGGATTCGCCCCGCACGCCGAAGCTGAGCACGACCACTTCCACATGCGCTCCGGCCGCCACATACTTGGCAATGGTGCCGCCCGAGCGCCAGATGTAATCCGCCGCGTGCGCGCTGACAACCAGCAGCCTTTGATCCTTCATCATGATACCGCCTCCTGTTTGTTCAGCAGTTTCAGGTTGTTGGTGACCGCCATCATCCTGACTTCCTCATGGGTGAAGCCGGCTTCCACCAGCTTGGTGGTGAAGATATCCAGCCCTTCATCGGGGTAGACAGCGGCGGACTGCCCCAGGTCAGTGCCCAGCACAACATGCTCAGGGCCCACGGCCCTGATCATCTGCGCCGTAACAGCGAAATCAACCTTGCCTGTCGCCCAGGTGGTGTAGCAGTGCTCCATATAGGCGCCCAGGGCGATCAGCTTCTTTTGATCCTCCACGCTGTAGTAGGTGGTGGGGAAGTCTACATGCGTCACGATGATCTTTTTGACATGGCGCCGGTTCGCCTCTTCCACCAGGGCAAAGGTCTCTTCATGGGAAAGGTGCGCCGTGGCCAGGATCATATCATAGCGCGCGATGATGTCCAGCACGTCAAGGGTCGACTGCGTCAGCTTCCCCTGCTCATCCAGGACGGAGATGGTGGGGGTATGGATCCCTTCCTTCTCCATGCTGGTAATGATTTGCGCCCAGTAGGGCAGCTTCTTGTTCGGGTCTCCGGTAAAGACATGCTTGCGCTCGTATGCTCCGTCGCAGGTAGGCATCCACACCAGGCGCGTGCCTGCCCGGGCGGCCATCTCAACGGCTGAGGGATTGATGCCGCCAACTGAGGAATTCAGCGTGATGGTGCCCACCATGTCACAGCCCGGATAGAGCTTGTTGACCAGCGCGGCGCGCTCGGCGGTGCAAAAATAGTGGGATTTGGCGGCAAAGCCCGCCATCCCGGAGGCAATCACGCGCTGTGCCATCTCAAGGTCATCCATCTTGCGGGGCAGCACATCAGGCGCGGAGTGCACGTGCAGGTCATACGCCCCTTGTATCAATTCTTTCATGGATTTTGTGTCCTCTCTTCCATTTTATGTCTTACTGTTGTGATAGTCTAATTTGATGGTCCAGATTGTTCATCAATCTTGTCAACATGATTATATGGGAGATATTTTGCCTTGTCAACAGCTTTTTCGACAGGTTCTGAAAATTTTCGAGATGATCTCAGACGACCGGCACTATATTGTTGGCCATTATTGTTGGTCTATTGACATCTACAAATAGATAAAGTATGATATTAACAAAGCAAGAATGAGCGGAGGTCTCCCATGGGCATAAGCGCGATCGACGTATATGACGGCGTGAAGGAAAAAATACACTCCGGCGAATACTCCCCCGGATACCAGCTGGTGGAGACCGAACTGGCCGCCACCTTCCAAACCAGCCGCAACACCGTCCAGAAGGTCCTTCTGAAACTGATGAGCGAAGGCCTTGTGACGATCGAAAAGAACAAAGGCGCAAAGGTACGCAGCTATACTCTGTCGGAAATACTCGAATACGCGCAGATCCGCGAAGCGCTTGAGGGCCTGATCGTGACCCTGGCCATCCCAAGGCTGACCGGTGATCACATGAACCGGATGCGCGCCGCCCTCGCCCAGATGAGCGAAAAGCTGGCCGCGCGCGATCTTCTGGCTTACTCGGAATGCAACAAGCTCTTCCATCAGGTCATCTATGACGCCTGCCCCAACCGCGCCGCGGTGGATCTGGTCATGAGCCTCAAATCAAAGATCAGCAAATTTAACGCGAAGACCATCCTGATCCCCGGGCGCGACCAGCAGTCGTTTGAGGAGCACCGCGGCATCCTGGCCGCCATCGAGGACAGGGACGCGCAGGCCGCCTCCCGCCTGCTGAGGGAGCACATCCGCCACGTCACAGAAAAGATCGAAGAATATGACAAGCTGATATTCTGACGCGTCATACCGGCACTCGAAATGGCTGCCCATCCCCTGACGGGGCGGGCAGCCTTCGTTTTGTCTACGTGTTCCAGCACGCTCGGAACAGTCATGCGGAGTTCAGTATTCCCCGAAAGGAATGACCAGCCACGGAACAAACGGAATCAACGGAGACCGGGAAATTTGCTCATTTACCATTACTCAATATTCTCTCCGTCAATCCCCCATCGCTTCC
>CAZJCB010000310.1:0-2622 GCA_964544245.1 uncultured Christensenella sp. | reverse complement strand
GCGGCGCGCTGATGCTGCTGGGGCTGCTCCTGGCGTTTTACTTCCGGCCCGGGGAGCTGTGGATGCGCCTGGACGGGGAAGGCTCCGCCGTGTTTGGCCGCAGCGTGCGGGGCGCCTCCCTGTTCCGGGACCGGGCAGAGATGACGATGAAAGAACTGAGGAAAGAACCATGAGTTACCTGCAGGCAGAAACCATCCTGTTTACCGTCGCGGCGGCCGGATACCTCCTGGCGGCCGTGCTGTACGCCCTGTTCTTCGCACTGAAAAAGGAGAAACCAGGCGCGCTGGCCGGCTGGGTATTGCTCGCCGCCTTCCTCCTGCACACGGCGGCGCTCGTCACCCGCGCCGTCGGGGCGGGGCGGCTCCCGCTGTCCAACCAGTACGAGTTCGCCACCAGCTTTGCCTGGGGCATCGCGCTGGCCTTCCTCGTCTTCGCCAGGGCGCCCCGCTACCGCGCGCTGGGCACCTTCGTGTCCCCGGTCATCTTCCTCATCATCGGCTATGCCGCGATGCAGTCCAAACAGGTCAACGAACTGATGCCGGCGCTGCAGAGCAACTGGCTGGCCGTCCACGTGGGCACCGCCATCATCAGCTACGGCAGTTTCGGCGTCGCCTTCGGCGGTTCCCTGCTCTACCTGATGCGGGACCACCTCGCCGGCAGAGAGTTCGCGGACAGGTATTTCCCGGACAGGGACCGGCTGGACCTGCTCAACTACCGGGTCATCAGCCTGGGCTTCCTCTTCCTCACCCTGGTCATCATCACCGGCGCCATCTGGGCGCAGAAGGCCTGGGGCCGCTACTGGACCTGGGACCCCAAGGAGACCTGGTCGCTGATCACCTGGCTCATCTACGCGCTCTACCTGCACATGCGCATCAGCCGCGGGTGGAAGGGCAAAAAGGCCGCCTGGTTCGCGGTCATCGGCTTCCTGTGCGTCGTCTTCACCTACATCGGCGTGAACACCTGGATCCCCAGCATCCACAGTTACGCGTAGCCGCCCCGGCCGGGCAGCGCCAGGACATCAGCCATAAAAGGACGCTTCTTCCTTACATCCCTCAATGGGGAAACGGGTATATTCCACCCGCGGAGAAACGGGGGGATACGGGATGCCGGAAAAGACGCTGGACCTTTCAAAAACGATTTATGAACTGTACCGGGAGGACCCTGCCATCGTGGACATCATGAAAGAGGCCGGGTTCACCGAGATCGCCAACCCCATCATGTTGACGACCGCCGGGCGGGTGATGACCATCCCCAAAGGCGCCAGGATGCGGGGCATCCCCCTTCAGAAGGTATTGGAGCTGTTCAGGAGCCGGGGATACGGCGTTTTGAACCTGCCGGAGGAGATTTGAACCGGTGATGTTCGTTCTCCGGCCGCCTCAGTCCACCGGCACCGCCTTTTGCAGCAGCCGGGCACACAGTTCCGGATCATAATGCCGCAGCACCCTCAGGCCGCGCAGGGTGTTCATCCGGCCGGCGCGCCCCGTTTCCATTTTAAAGTGCGTCAGGCCGCTGTAGGCGCTGCCCCTGAGGAGCCAGCCCCGCTTGAACTGTTCCTTCAGCAGGTCCAGGGCCTCCCCCATGCGCGGGTCGAAGGGGTGGCCGATGGCCGCGAAATAGAGCAGCGCCCGCAGCGCGTCGTACTGCCAGCGGGTCGGGAAGTGGAACTCCGTGATGCGGGGCAGGATGAGCGCCTGGTCGCTCTCACGGCGCAGCAGCCGCTTTCTCAGCAGGTATTCCCGGCCGGACTCCGCCATCCCGCTCAGCTCCGCGGGCAAGGGGACTGCGCCAACTGCCTCGCAGTCGGCGAAGGCCTCCAGGGCGCTCAGGGTCGTGTGGACGGAGCTTTTCTCTGTCTTGTGGCGGATGCTTTCGCAGTTCCATCCGCCGTCCGGCTGGCGGTGCCGCGCCAGGCAACAGAGCAGGGGGCGGATGAGGTCGGCGTCCCGCCGGCCGTAGGCCAGGAGGCTCGCGAACATCGCGACCACGCACAGGTCGTGCCCCTCGGACCGTTTGGGGTTCATGAGATGCTCCAGCAGGGTGTCCAGGCCGCGCTGGTACGCCGGGTGCCCGGGGTCGATTTCCAGGGAGGCCAGGTCGCGCATCGTGTAGAAGGTCGAGATCCATTTGGGGCCGTAGATGCCGCCTCCCCAGCGCCCGGTATCCTTGTCGAAGCGCTCCAGGAAGGCCCCGGTCCACCCCTGCGTGACGTAAGGGCCCTCCCTGTCCAGCAGGTACTTGCGCGCCATGCGCGCGACGGCCGGGTCTCCGGCGAGCAGGTATTCCAGCAGGGTATCCATCGTCCGTGCCCTCCTCCGCGGGATCGCAAAGGGAAGAAGCGGCTGTTCAGGGGCAGGATACCACGCCGGCGCCCCGATTTCCAGCTTTGGCGCCCGGCCCGGAACACATAAACATCCCGGGCAGGCATTTCATTTTTCAATCAGCCGGACCCTGCCGTGGGGGCAGGCCAGACGGACCATCATCCCAAAAGGAGCGGCCATGCGCTATCTGTTTGTCGGGGACACCCACGGGGAAAACGACCTGGGGAAACTGCGCTCGCCCGCGGTAGCCGGGCTGCGCCTGACGGGCCGGGACGCGGTCATCCACTGCGGGGATTTCGGCGCC
>CAZJCB010000309.1:0-2624 GCA_964544245.1 uncultured Christensenella sp. | reverse complement strand
GTTCATGCTGTTGTTGAGCGTCACGGCGGCGTCCATCCAGGTGTAGAACAGTTTTTCCTCCACCACCTTGGCGATGAGCGCGTTGACGGCTTCCAGCAGTTCCGGATCACCCAGCGGCAGGGCGGCGGCGATGCCCGAAGAGGTGTAGTCAAACTTGCTTTCGCAGATGACCAGGTCGGGGTAGTTGGCGACGTACTGGTCAGCGACCACACTGGCCAGCGCGATGGCGTCCACTTTATGGGACAGCAGCATCATGATGCCGTCCGGGATGAGGGTGATCAGTTCCATCTGGCTGTCGGGCAGCTGCTCCGTCACCAGGGTCTGCTGCAGCGTGCCGTTCTGGGCGGCGACCTTCTTGCCCGCGAAATCTTCCAGGGTCTTCAGGGTTTCGGCGCTGTCCTTGTGGACGAGGATGACCTGGTTGGTCTCGTTGTAATAGATGTCGGTGAAATCCATGCTGGACTTGCGTTCCGGCGTGGGGTCCATGCCGGCGATGCCGATGTCGATCTTCCCGGCGGCAATGGCGGCCAGGACGCCGTCGAAGGTGAAGGACTCGACGACCAGCTCGACCCCCAGGCCGTCCGCGAGGTATTTCGCCAGGTCCATGTCCGCGCCGACAGGCTGGCCGTCCGGGCCCGGGAACTCATAGGGGGCGTAGTCCGGCGAGGTGCCGACGACCAGTTTCCCGGCGGCTTTGATGGCGTCCAGGCGGTCTCCGGCCAGGGCGGAAACGGTCAGGGTCATGAGCATCAGGGCGGCCAGCAGGCCTGCAAGCATCTTTTTCATGGGGTGTCCTCCTCGTGTGTGATGGACGGAGTGTACACCCGGAAAGGATGCATGTCAATACAGTAAAAAAGAATAAATATAAAATCGTTCAGCCCTGAAAATTCCCAAAAAAACCAATCTAATCAATAACAAATGAGGCTTTTATGGCTGAGCGTGAATGGCATGAGATTAATAAAAACAGCATAAAAACATTATAGGAGCAGTGGCCCGGCTTCCCGGCGTCTCAACGCGGGGACGCCGCCCGCGCTGTACCGCTGTGCGGACAGTATATGATGGAAAGAGCGGATGAACGCCGGGCCACGGTGTGCGGCCCCGCGGCAGATGGATATGAATAGTTATAAAATTGCAGGATGCTGCATAGATGGCTGGACAAAGGGCAAATAACGTGGTAAGATTCCGTCTGCGATGCATAAAGATGCATTCAGGAAAGGAAACCCCATGCCCCAGACCAGCGCGCGCACCAGGCTGTTCACCGAGTCCGTCATCCGGCGCATGACCCGGATCAGCGACCGCTACGGCGCCATCAACCTGTCCCAGGGTTTCCCGGATTTCGACCCGCCCAAACCCCTGCTGGACGCGCTGGCGAAAGCCGCGTACGCCGGCCCCCACCAGTATGAGGTGACCTACGGCGCCAAGGCGTTCCGGGAGGCGCTGGCCAAAAAGCAGGGCGCCGCCCTCGGGCGGGACATCGACCCGGAGACGGAGATCGTGGTCACCTGCGGGGCCACGGAGGCCATGGTGTGTGCGATGCTGGCCGTCATCAACCCCGGGGACAAGGTGGGCATCTTCTCGCCCTTCTATGAGAATTACGGCGCGGACGCGATCATCGCGGGCGCCGAATCGGTCTTCGTGCCGCTGACGCCCCCGGATTACGCGGTGGACTGGGCGGCGCTGCAGGCGGTCTTTGACGGGGGCGTCAAGGCCATGGTGGTCTGCAACCCCTCCAACCCCTGCGGCAAGGTGTTTACAGAGGAAGAACTGCTCCGGATCGGGGCCCTGGCGAAACAGCACGACGCCTGGGTCATCGCGGACGAGGTCTACGAGCACATCGTGTATGCCCCGGGCGCCCACGTGCGCCTGTCGGCTTTGCCCGGGATGTGGGACAATTGCCTGACGGTGGGCTCGCTGTCCAAGACCTATTCCATCACCGGCTGGCGGCTGGGCTACCTGATCGGACCGGAAGAGGCGGTGGACGCCGCGCGCAAGGTGCACGACTTCCTCACCGTCGGCGCCGCGGCCCCCCTGCAGGCGGCCGCGCTGCCCGGGCTGACGGCGGGGCCGGAATACTACCGGGCCCTGCTTACCCTGTACGCCGGGAAACGGGAGATGTTCCTGGAAGGGCTGGACGCGGCCGGCATACCCCACAGCGTGCCGCAGGGGGCGTATTACGTGCTGGCGGACATCGGGGCATTCCTGGACCTGCCGCGCTTTTCCGGGGTTTCGGACCTGGATTTCTGCGAATGGATGGCGCGGCACATCGGCGTGGCCGCCGTGCCCGGGTCCAGCTTCACAAAAAGCGGCGACAGCCGGCTTATCAGGCTCCACTTTGCCCGCAGCGAGGAGAGCCTTTTGGAAGCGCTGAAGCGGCTTAACGGGCTGGGCTCGCTGTGAAGAAGGCGATAAACCCCGCCGCCGCGGTTTCAACCGCTCATCCGCCCTTCACCGTGGGCCCGGACGCCTATCAAGGCGTCGCGGAGGCGCTGCGCCCCTTCGGGGACAGGGCCCTGCTCATCGGGGGGCGGCGGGCGCTTGCCGCCGGGCTGGAGCCCCTGCGGGCAGTGCTTGATAAAAGGGGCGTCACCCTGTCCGTCTCGGTCTTCTCGGGGGAATGCACGCAC
>CAZJCB010000308.1:0-2631 GCA_964544245.1 uncultured Christensenella sp. | reverse complement strand
CGCAGCGTGTCCCGGCCGCACTTGATTTTGTACGCGGTTTATGTAATATTGGACACTGTCGTCACACGAGCAACGACAACACAATTCCAACAGACGAAGAGAGGCGCTTTGATGCTCAAATACTCTCTCAAGAGGGTCCTTCTCGCGATTGTCACCGTATTCATCATCTCAGCCATCACGTTCTTCGCCATGAACGCCATTCCCGGCGGACCCTTTGCGAAGGAAAAAGCGCCGGAAGCGCGCATCCAGGCGGTACTCGAGGAACGGTTCAACCTGGACAAGCCGGTGAGCGAGCAGTTTTTCCTCTACCTGGGCAACCTGCTCAGGGGCGATTTCGGTGTATCGCTGAAAACCGGGCGGGAGATCGCCAATACCATCTCAACGTCCTTTTCCATCTCCGCCCGCCTTGGCGGAACAGCCGTGTTGGTCGCGCTGATCGTCGGGCTGGTTTTGGGCTCTTCCGCGGCCCTGATGCGGGGGAAATGGCCCGACCGTGTGATCATCTTCTTTACGACGCTCTTCGTTGCGGTACCCAGTTTCATCCTGGCTACGCTCCTCCTGCTGATTTTCAGCTTTGCCCTGGGGTGGTTCAAGGTCTGGAGCATCACCGATCCCAATTACACCCTGCCCGTCATCTCCCTGGCGCTTTATCCCTTGGCCTATATTACCAGGCTGACCAAATCGTCCATGCTGGATGTGCTCGGACAGGACTATATCCGCACCGCGCGCGCCAAGGGCGTCAAGGAATGGCTGGTCATCTTCAAACATGCGCTCAGGAACGCGCTCATCCCGGTCGTGACCTACGTGGGCCCCCTCACCGCCTACATCCTCACCGGTTCCCTGGTGGTGGAGACCGTGTTCAACATCGGCGGGCTGGGCACCCATTTCGTCACCGGCATCAACAACCGTGACTATCCCATGATCATGGGCACAACCATCTTCCTGGCCACCCTGATGGTGGTGATGACCCTGCTGAGCGATCTGCTTTATAAGGCCATCGATCCCAAAATCAGCTTCGACTGAGGTAAACGCATGAGCGAATTCATACCCGACGCGATCCCCAGAAAAAAACCTCTCAGCCTCCAGTTGGACCTGGAGAAATTCCAGCCGGCAAGCGCGCTGGAAAAGGAGCAGCATGACGTCATGCGGGAGAGCACGACTTTCTTCCGCGACGGCATGCGCAGGCTGTTCAAAAATCCCCTGGCGGTGATGAGCATCGCCGTGCTCCTGCTGCTGCTGGTCACCATCTTCGTCGCGCCCCTCATCGTGCCCTATGGCTATTCCGAGGTCATCAAGGTCAACGGCCAGCGCGACAGGACCACCACCAACATGCGGCCCTTGCAGTATTCAGTCAAGGAACAGGAGATCATCGACGCGGGCGGCAGCGTGTTCCCGCATCTTTTCGGCACCGACGAGCTCGGGCGCGACTATTTTATCCGGGTGATTTACGGTGCCAGGGTCTCCCTCGCGGTCGGTTTCTTTGCCAGCATCATCGTGCTGATCATCGGCTTGTTGTACGGCTCTGTGTCCGGCTACGCGGGCGGCAGGGCGGACATCATCATGATGCGCATCGTTGACATCATCTATTCACTGCCCGATATCCTGATGGTCGTCATGCTTTCCGTCGTTCTGGACCAGGTGCTGGGGACCGCCCTGCAGGGAACGGTCCTGCAGTCCATCGGCAACAACATGATCAGCATGTTCGTGGTCTTCGGCGTGCTGTACTGGGTGGGGATGGCGCGCCTGGTGCGCGGTCAGATCCTGCAGATCAAGAACAATGAGTATGTCCTGGCCGCCAGGGCGCTGGGTGCTGGAGCGGGGCGCATCATCCGCAAGCACATCCTGCCCAACTGTATGTCAGTCATCATCATTTCGACCGCGCTGCAGATCCCCAGCGCCATCTTTGTTGAGAGTTTCCTGAGTTTCATTGGCCTGGGCGTGCAGGCGCCGATGCCCTCCCTTGGGTCGCTGGCCAACCTGGCCCGCGGCGGCATGCAGATCTATCCCTTCAAGATGCTGTTCCCCGCGCTGGGCATCTGCCTGATCGTGCTGTCCTTCAACCTGCTGGGGGACGGGCTGAGGGACGCCTTTGATCCCAAACTGAGGAGATAACATGCCACAACCCCTTCTGCAAGTCAAAAACCTGCACACGGTCTTCCCCACCCAGTCCGGCGAGGTGCGCGCGGTCAACGGCATCAGCTTCAACCTTTCCCGCGGCAAGGTGCTGGGCATCGTGGGCGAGTCCGGCTCCGGAAAGTCGGTCACGGCCTATTCCGTCCTTCGCATCCTGGATTATCCGGGGAAAATCAACGAGGGCGAGATCCTTTATGAGGGCGAGGACATCGTCAGGCTGTCCCCCGGCAAGATGCGGGAGATCAGGGGCGCGAAGATCTCCATCATTTTTCAGGATCCGATGACCAGCCTCAATCCGGTCTACACTGTGGAAAACCAGCTGACTGAAGCCATCCGCCTCCATACGGACCGGGACCGCGCACAGGCTCGGGCGCGGGCGTTGGAAATGCTGCAGCTGGTGGGGGTCAACGAGCCGCACAAGCGCCTGAAGCAGTATCCCTACCAGCTCTCCGGCGGCATGCGCCAGCGCGTGATGATCGCCATGGCGCTGGCCTGTGA
>CAZJCB010000307.1:0-2648 GCA_964544245.1 uncultured Christensenella sp. | reverse complement strand
CAGGAGCTGCGCAAGTACGCGCTCCACCCCGGGGACGACCACCTGAAGGACGACAGGGTTGAATGCCGCGTCTTAAGGATTTTGATGGATAAAGCGATTGGGTGGAAAGAAGTGCCACATAAAACAAGACCTACAAAGATGACCGATGCAGGCCCCCAACGCTGCTGGGAGAAGCAGAACGCGTTCATCGCCATGGACGACAGCGAAGTCTTTCCATGAGGAATCCTGTGCCCTGGCAAAATAGGGCACGGTCAGGGCACGGATTAGGGCACAGCCCGCAGGCCTTGATAAACCTCACTTTTTTGACGATTTTTTCCATTCTGTGCTCTTGTGCCCTCATTTTAGGAAAAAGTATAAAAAGTTTAAGGAGAGAACAGCGCATGGATATTATAAATATCATGAAAACAGGGCACAAGGGCACAAGACCGGATTATACATGCCAGAAAGTAAATGAAAACAAGGGTTCAAGGGCCTGTGCCTTGTTTGTGCCCTACCAGAGCGTCGGAAGAGCAGGGCACAGAATCGCACGGAAGTTTTAAACAAGCGGATGCCGCCGAACTCCGGGCGTCATGCAAACCGGGGAAGGCCGCCGGAACGCCCCCGCAGGAAAGGCTCAAGCCCCCTGCGCGGCAGGGCAGGTAAAGAGGCGGCGCGCGGAGGGATGGGTATTGATTTCGCGCGCGTTTTGCATCATAATGCCTGCAGCGAGGTGATGTGTATGGACATAAAAAACCTTTTCATGAAACAGAAGATGATGCGGACCGTGCTCCTGTCCTTGATCCCGCTCGGTCTGGCGGCGGTCTTCCTGTATGGCTGGCGGCTGATCCTGCTGGCGGTGACCGTGGCCCTGGCCGCGGTGGTGGCCGAGTACCTGGTCATGCGCAGCATCAACAGGGAGAAAACCAAGGTCTCCGAGGCGGTGTTCGTTTCGGCCGCGCTGTTCACCCTGTCCCTGCCGCCCCGGACGCCCATATGGATCGCGCTGGTGGGCATCGTATTCGGCGTGGTGTTCGGCAAGGCGGTCTTCGGCGGCTTCGGGCGCAACATCTTCAACCCCGCGCTGGTCGCGCGCTGCTTCATCTACATCGCCTTCCCCGCCCAGATGACCCTGCAGTGGGCGCAGCCCTTCACCAGCCTGCCGGGCGGGTTCGCCCAATGGAGCGTCGCCGCCGACGCGGTGACCAGCGCCACCCCCATCATCACCTATAACACCACCGGCGCCCTCGCGCCGACCCTGAACCTCTTCCTGGGCACCGTCGCCGGTTCCATGGGCGAGGCCAGCGCGCTGCTGATCCTCCTGGCGGGCGTTTTCCTGGCGGTGAAGAAGGTCGCTTCCTGGCAGTTGATGGTCTCCACCGTCGTGTCAGGCACCCTGCTCACCGCCGTCCTGCATTACGCGGGCGTGACGCACGCCTCCGGGATGCTGGCGGCGCCGCCGCTGTTCGCGATGCTGTCCGGCGGCTTCCTCTTCGGCGCCGTGTTCATGGTCACCGACCCGGTCTCCGCCCCCAAGAACGGCCTGGCGAAGTGGATCGCCGGCACGCTGGTGGGGCTTATTACCGTCGTGATCCGCACCTTCTCCCTCTTCACAGAGGGGCTGATGTTCGCCATCCTCATCGTCAACGCCCTGACTCCGCTGATTGAGCTGCAGGTCAAAAAGGTCCAGTCGCGCGCGAAACAGCCGGCAAAGGAGGCCGCTCCATGAAAAAAGGGCACGTTTATACCTTCCTGTTCATGGTCCTCATCGCGGCCGTGCTGACCTTCGCGCTGGCCGCGGCCTACGAGGGGTTCAAGCCCGCGATAGAGAAGAACGCGGCGCTGCAGGAACAGCGCGCGGTGCTCTACGCCTTGGGGCTGGACGAAGGTTTGGAGGACGGTGAGGTCTCGGCCGTCTACGAAGGTAAAATCAGGGAAGGCGAGCTGAACGGCGCGCCCGTCCTGCTGCATGAGGAAGACGGGGTGGCGGTGGCCTACGCCGTACCCTTTGAAGGCAACGCGCTCTGGGGCGCCCTGCGCGGCTACCTGGGCGTCAACGCGGCGCTGGACAGGACCACCGGGGTGGTCTTCACCTACCAGAACGAGACGCCCGGCCTGGGCGGGCGCATCGACGAGGAAGCGTACAAAGCCCAGTTCCGCGGCATCCCCATCTCGCCGGATACCCGGTTGAGTTACGGCGGGGGGGAAGGAACCGGCATCGACGCCGTGACGGGCGCCACGCAGACTTCCGCCGCGGTGCTGCGCACCCTGAACAAAATCCTCGGCGATAAGATCTTCAGCGGGGAGGCGGAGTAAGATGGCGGCTGAAAAAACAGGCATGATCATCAAGCGCAACCTGTTCA
The DNA here is from genome assembly GCA_964544245.1 of uncultured Christensenella sp. GTDB lineage: Bacteria > Bacillota > Clostridia > Christensenellales > Aristaeellaceae > UBA6115. The sequence continues at coordinate 309 of CAZJCB010000307.1, read as the reverse complement.
CCGACAACCAGGTGCTCCGGGCCATCCTGGGCATCTGCTCTTCCCTGGCGGTTACCAACACGATGAAGAACTCCCTGGTCATGGGCCTGGGGCTGGCTTTTGTGACCGGGCTGTCCAGCCTGACGCTCTCCGCCCTGCGCAGCGTCATCCCGCACCGGGTGCGCATGCTGGTGCAGACGCTGGTCATCGCGGCTTACGTGATCTTTGTGGACCTGCTCCTGAAAGCCTACCTGCCGGACATTTCCAAGCAGCTGGGCCCCTACGTCGGCCTGATCATCACCAACTGCATCATCATGGGCCGCGCCGAGG
>CAZJCB010000306.1:984-2658 GCA_964544245.1 uncultured Christensenella sp. | reverse complement strand
CTTGAGAGGGCGGTGTCCTAGGCCACTAGACCACAGAGGCAGATGGCTGGGGAACTAGGATTTGAACCTAGACTATGCGAGTCAGAGTCGCAGGTGCTGCCGTTACACCATTCCCCATCGCCGGACAGCGCAGGAGTCATTATATCCGGGGGCACATCCCTTGTCAAGCTGACGTCTTCGCGCTCAATTTGACATGAGGCACTACGGCGGAAAAATCGGCGGTTTCCCTTGGTTTGCCGCCAGTTTGCCAACAATTTCCCGATGTCCGGCGGGGCGTTTCCCGGGATTTCCAGATGAACGGAGAAAGGGAAGCGCCGGGTCGGGGTATCAGTTGGCCCTTTCCTCCAGCATCTCCTTCACCTTCATCAGGCGGGTCAGGGCGCCGCGGTCGTTTTCCTCCAGTTTCATGGTGATGTAGCGGATGGTCTCCTCAAACTGGGGAATCATGACGTATTCCAGGGCGTTGACGCGGCGGCGGGTCTTCTGGATCTCGTCCGCCAGCAGGCTGCAGGTCTTTTCCTTTTCCGCCAGCTCGATCAGGCTGGGCAGCGCCCCGGCCATGGTGGTGATGGCGTTGTCCAGTTGGGCGGATGTCTCCGCCATGCCGTAGGGCAGCCTGACCTTGCCGAGGCTGTCCGCGTCGATGAGGTACTCCGGTACGCGCACGGAGAGGATGCTGCGCCGCCCGGCCGTGACGCTGGCCTCCCGTGCGGGGTAGAGCAGGGCCTGTCGAAGCGCCCCGGGCTCCATCACCGCGCGGGCGAGCGCGAAATCCATCAGCGCCGTGCCCAGGTCCTTTTCCACCTTCGCCCTGAGGGCATAGTTTTCACGGACCAGGATGATGAAACGGCGCACCAGCTCGTCCCGCTTGTCCTTGAGCAGCTTATGCCCGCGCCGCGCCGTCACCAGCCGGCGCTTCATCCCGGTCAGTTCCATGCGCGTCGGGTTCACGTGGAGGACGGCCATCTACTCTTCCTCCCTGCCTGACCTGGGCAGGAATTCGTCCACCATGTCGTCGCGGATGCGCTTGAGCTCCGTCCGGGGCAGCATCTTCAGCAGCTCCCATCCCAGGTCCAGCGTTTCCTCTATGCCCCGGTCGGCCTGGTAGCCCTGGGAAACGTACCTCTTCTCAAAGGCGTCGGAAAAGGCCGCGTATTTCTTGTCCATGTCCGTCAGCGATGCTTCGCCCAGGATGACCGCCAGCTCCTTGGCGTCCTTGCCGCGGGAATAGGCGGCGAAGAGCTGGTTCATCGTGGCGGCGTGGTCCTTGCGGGTCTTGCCCTCGCCGATGCCCTTGTCCTTGAGGCGGGACAGGGAGGGCAGCGCGTCGATGGGCGGGGTGACGCCCTTGCGGTGCAGCTCGCGGCTGAGGATGATCTGGCCCTCGGTGATGTAGCCGGTGAGGTCCGGGATCGGGTGGGTCTTGTCGTCCTCGGGCATGGAGAGGATCGGGATCATGGTGATGGAGCCCTTGTGTCCCTCTTTACGTCCGGCGCGCTCGTATATGGTGGCAAGGTCGGTGTACAGATAGCCGGGGTAGCCGCGGCGTCCAGGCACCTCTTTACGTGCGGCGGAAACCTCACGCAGAGCCTCGGCGTAGTTCGTAACGTAGGTTATAATTACCAGCACGTGCATATCCTTGTCAAAGGCCAGGTACTCCGCGGCGGTAAGGGC
>CAZJCB010000306.1:0-974 GCA_964544245.1 uncultured Christensenella sp. | reverse complement strand
CAGCGCCATGCGCGGCGTGGCGATGCGCTCGACCGCGGGGTCGTTGGCAAGGTTTATGAACAGCACGGTGCGGTCGATGGCGCCGGTGCGGCGGAAGTCGCTGATGAAGAAGTCCGCTTCCTCAAAGGTGATACCGACGGCGGCGAAAACCACGGCGAATTTATCCTCGCTGTTTCTGACCTTGGCCTGACGGGCTATCTGCGCCGCCAGCTTCGCGTGGGGCAGGCCGGAGCCGGAGAATATCGGCAGCTTCTGGCCGCGCACCAGCGTGTTAAGGCCGTCTATGGCGGAGATACCGGTCTGAATGAACTCGGACGGGTAGGCGCGGGCGGCGGGGTTCATGGGCAGGCCGTTGACGTCGCGCCTGTCCTCCGGGATTATCTCCGGGCCGCCGTCTATGGGCCGGCCCATGCCGGAGAAAACGCGGCCCAGCATGTCTTCCGAAACCGGCAGCTCCAGGCTGTGGCCCAGAAAACGCACCTTGCTGTTTTCAAGGTTTATGCCGGCGGCGTTTTCAAAGAGCTGTACCAGCGCGTTGGTGCCGTTGACCTCCAAAACCTTGCAGCGGCGGCGCTCACCGGAGGGCAGCTCTATTTCGCCCAGCTCGTCGTAATTGACGCCCTCGACGTCCTTTATGAGCATAAGAGGGCCGGCGACTTCCTGTATAGTGCGGTATTCCTTCATCATTCGTCATCGGCTCCCTTCTCCACGGCTCTGGCTATTTCCTCGGACATCTCTTTTTCGGTGTCGGCCAGATACCGCATTATATCATCCTCACCCACGTACTTGGCGCGGGCTATCTTGTCGCGCACAGGCATGGCGAACAGCCTTTCGGCGGAGGCGCCCTTGCTCATGGCCTCTTTGCCGGCGTTGTAGAACTTGAGCACCAGCTTGAGCATGCCCACCTGTTTCGGCAGAGAGGTGTAGGTATCCACCTCGTCAAAGGCGTTCTGCTGCAAGTAGTCCTCGCGCAC
>CAZJCB010000305.1:0-2677 GCA_964544245.1 uncultured Christensenella sp. | reverse complement strand
CAGGCCGATCAGGTCCATCAGGAAGGCTGTCCGTTCTTCCGTCCGCGCCCTGGGCCATTTCAGCAGGCCGGGGACGACGCCGATGTTCCTGCGCACCGTGTAGTGCGGGAACAGCCCGACGTTCTGCACCACGTAGCCGATGCCGCGGCGCAGCTGCTCGGGCTCAGCCTGCCGCGTGTCCACCCCATTGATCCAAATTCGCCCGCCGTCCGGGGGGATCAGCATGTTGAGCATACGCAGCAGGGTGGACTTGCCGCAGCCGGAGGGCCCCAGCAGGACGCAGAGCTCCCCCCGGGGCACCAGCAGGTCGACCCCGTTGACGGCCGGCGTCCCGTTATAGGACTTGCTGAGCGATTCTGCCCGGATCATCTCTTCCCCCCTTTGACGCCAGCCGGACCAGGAGCCCCAGCAGCGCGTCCGCCATGAACGTCAGCGCGATCAGCGGGATCGTGCCCAGCAGGATCAGGTCCGACGCCGACTGCGCCAGGCCCAGGAAAATAAAGCTGCCCAGGCCCCCGCCGCCGATCAGGGCGGCCAGGATGGCGTTGCCCATCGCCTGTGTCATGGCGGTGCGCACGCCGCCCAGGATCAGCGGGACCGCCAGTGGGAGCTGGACCTTGCGGAACACCTGCCGCCTGCTCATGCCCAGGGAAGCCGCGGCGTCCGCCACCGCGGGGTCCGTCATGCGCAGCCCCGCCAGGGAATTGTTGAGCACCGGGAACACCGCGTAGATGAACAGGGCGATCCACGCCGGCCAGAAGCCCACGCCGCTGACGCCCCAGCTCCTGAGCAGTCCGCTCCTGGAGCCCAGGTAGGTGAGCGGCACCATCAGCAGGCCCAGCAGGGAGAGCGTCGGGATGGTCTGCCCGATGTTCACCAGGAAGAACACCGGCCGCTCCAGCCGTTTCCTGGTGATCAGGAGGAAGGCGAGCAGGACGCCCAGGACGGCCGCAGCGGCGGTGGAACTGAAGGCCAGCACGAGGTGGCGGCCCGACTGGCTGAAGAAGGTGTCCCTGCGGTTGACATACTCCTGCATGATGGAGAGCTTGCCGTAGGCCCCCGTGAGGAGCAGCCCCGCGGCCACGGCGAGGATCACGAAGGAGCCCGCCCTGACAGTCCCCCTGCCGCCGCTGTCCCAGAGCATCAGCAGGCCCGCCGCCACCGCGAGGAAGAAGCCCGAGCCGATGGAGACCCGGGTGGTCTCCCCCGAAAAGTCCGGCAGGGCGGAGCACCAGGCGAGGATGAACAGGGCGCAGACGGAGGCGCTGAGGGCCGGCAGGGCCCGCCAGCGGCTTTTGCGGATGGCCAGGAAGGCGAAGAGCGCGGCCTGAAGGACCAGCAGCCCCAACAAGGGAAGGCCGCCGGGAGCGATGTCCGGCAGACTGAAGGATTCCCCCGTCAGGATCCGGTTGGGCCGGAAGCGGACGAAGGGAAGGAAAATGACAGCCGCGGCGAACACCGCCGCCCCCAGGAAGCCCGTTTTCCCGCGGCTGCCGTTCATCATGTTCTTTTCTTTACTTCTGGATCAGCAGGCCCGTCTGCGCCAGGTATTCGGCGGCCACGTCCCCGGCGGCCCTGCCGTCAAAGGCGACCTGCGCGTTGAGGCCCTGCAGCGTTTCCAGCGTCAGGGAGAGGAAGAGGGGCTCCAGGATCTCCCCGATCTGCGGGTACTGCCGGTGCAGCTCGCCCCGCAGCACGGGCGCGGGCAGGTAGACCGGCGGGATGCTCTTGGGGTCTTCCAGAACCACCATGTCCATCTGGCTGAGCGCCCCGTCCGTCCCGTACACCAGGGAGACGTTGACGCCGTCGCGCTGCTCGTACAGCGCCTTGAGCATCTCGGCGGTGTTGCCGGAGGCCAGCACGATGAGCTGGTCCGCCTGCAGGCGGAAGCCGTAGGCCTCCTCAAAGCCGAGCAGGCCCTTGACGTTCTCGGCAAAGGAGGACGCCGTGATGAGCTTGACCGGCTTGCCCGCGTTGACGTAGTCCGCCAGGTCCTGAATGGTTTTCAGCCCCTGCTCCTGGGCGAAGGCGCGCCGGACGGCGAGGCCCTCGGTGTTGTTGGCGCTCGCCGGGGTCAGCCAGACGAGGTCGTTGGCCGCGAGGTCCAGGTCGCGGGTCTTCTCATAGCCCAGGACCGGGTCGCTCCACACGTCGGTGGAGTCGGTCTCGTGATAGTACTGCCCGGAGCCCGTATAGTCCAGCACCAGGTCCACTTCCCCGGACACCAGCGCCATGCGGAGGATGTCCGGCGTGCCGAACTCCGTCCGGTCCACCACCTCAAAGCCCGCCGCGCGCAGCAGCTGCACCATCATGCTGCCGACGATCGCGCCTTCGGAGTCGATCATCGTGGCGACGGTCACCGGACCAAGTTTGGCGGTCTCCGCCAGGGCGCCGGGGGCGGCAGGGGAATACAGGCCGGCCAGAAGCAGGAGGGCCGCGAGGATGGATGCCATTTTTTTCATGGTTTTCGTTCCTTTCAGGTTCAGGGTTTCAGACGGCTTTCGCAGTCCTCCCTGACAGGCAGATTTTACCCGGGCAGGGCCGTCCAGACACCATCCCGCATCGGTTCAAACAGGCTTTTTCAGGAGAATAGCACGGAAAACAAGGCTGTCCCCCAAAGAGCGTGCAGCCCGGGCGTCAGACCGGCTGCATCGCCCCGGCGAAGGCCAGCCAGGCC
>CAZJCB010000304.1:0-2679 GCA_964544245.1 uncultured Christensenella sp. | reverse complement strand
TTATTCCGTGGGCGGCGCGGTGCGGCTGAATGAATCGGCGCAGGAGGCCGTGGTGCGCGAGGTGCTGGAGGAGACCGGCGCGCTGATGGGGGTGGACCGCCTGGCTTTCGTGCATGAGAACTTCTTCCCGGGCTCCGAAGGCCTGCGCTGGCACGAAATCGCCCTGTATTTCCTCATGAAGGTGCCGCCCGGTTTTAACCCCCGGGAGGGCAGCCTCTCCATGAACGGCGTGCGGGAGCATATGGCCTGGCTGCCGGTGGACAGGCTGGCGGAATATACGGCATACCCGGCCTTCTTTGCCTGGGAGCTGCCCCGGCTGGGAGAAGGCGTCCGGCACATCATGACCCGGGAAGACCGTTCATCAGGGGAGGAGCGGCCTCTGACCTGCCCCTAAGGGCGGCGCCCTCTTTACAAGAACAATAGTTCGTGTTATGCTCCCTCCGCAGGAGGTGCGCATCATGGAGGGAAAAACCTATGTCAGGGTCGTCATGGAAGTGGACGAGAAGGGCGAAACGATGCCGCGGCGTGTGACGCTGCATGAACAGGGCTATGAGGTCAGCCGCGTGCACGAGACGCGCCCGGCGCGGGAGTGCAAGGCGGGCGGGCGCGGGATGCGTTACCTGGTCAGCATTGGACACCGCAGGACCTACCTGTTCCAGGAAGAGGAAGGGCGCTGGTACGTACATGAGAAGGCACCCGCGTTTCCCGACCGTGAGGGCGCCTGATGACCCGGGGACATCAAAGCCTTTTTGTACGGTTATCTCGATCAGGATGCCTTGAGTTCATGCCGCTCCGCTGAGCGTGTACAGCGCGTAAAAATAGCCGCGCTTGGCCATCAGTTCTGCATAGGTGCCGCGCTCGGACACCGCGCCGTTTTTGAGCACCACGATTTCGTCATAACGGCGCATCAGCCGTTCCTCCAGCCGGTGGGTGACGATGACGCGGGTCAGCCCAGCGATGTCCAGGATGGAGCCTGTCACCTCAAAGGCGGTGGCGGCGTCCAGCGCCGCGGTCGCCTCATCCACCAGCAGCAGGGGCGTGCGCCTCAGCAGGCACCTGGCGATGGAGACGCGCTGGCGCTCCCCGCCGGAGAGTTCGCTCCCGTTCTCGCCGCAGCGGGCGTCCTGCCCGCGGCGCTGGATGAAGCCGGAAAGGCCTGACAGCCGGATGGCCCTGCCGACGGTTTCATCGTCAAACGCCTTGAAGAGGGTGATGTTTTCCCGGATGGTGCTGTCAAACACAAACACGTCCTGCTGCACCAGGGATACCAGGTCGTAGAGCGACTCGGCGCTGATGCCCCGCAGTTCTTCCCCGTCAAAGCGGATGCTGCCCTCATAGCGGTCGCTGGAGCCCATCAGGAGGTTGAGCAGCGTGGACTTGCCGGAGCCGGAACCGCCGACCAGGGCATAGCTCTTCCCGGCTTCAAACCGCTGGGTGAGCCCGCTGAGCACCGCTTCGCCCTCTTCATAGCGGAAACTCAGTTTGTCGATGAGGACGCCTTCCCGAAGCCCGGCGGGGACTGGCTTGCCCTGCGAACGCACGTTTTTGCCGATGGCGTCCGCCAGTTTGTCGATCAGCGCCAGGGCGGCCTTGCGGTTGGCCAGGATGGCGGGTACTTCGCCGATGGGCGCGATGACGAAATTCATCAGTTGGACGAAAATCAGCACGACGCCCGGCGTGACCCCCCGCCCGGTGACGGCCAGCCAGGCCCCGATGATGAACACGCCCAGCTGCGCGATGAACCCGGCGGCGTTGCTGAACAGTTTGATGAGTTCTTCGCTCATGCGCCGTTCCCTGACGCTCAGTTCAAGGTCCCCGTTGCTCCTGTTGAACAGGCGGATGATCTCCTTTTCCGCCTTGAAACTCTTGACGATGGAAAAGCCGCTCAGGATATCTTCTGTCTGGCGGACAAAGGCCTCGTTCCTGTTGGACACCAGTTTTTCCTTCGCTGCCAGCCGCTTGCCGAACACGATGGACACTGTCACCGGGATCAGCGACAGGGCCAACGCGGCAAGGGTCAGCACCGGGCTGAAGTACAGCATCATCGCCAGCGCTCCCAGGAAATTCGCGGTGTGGATCAGCAGGGTGAACTGGCGGGCGAGGTAGTTGGTCTGAACGGAAGCCGCGTCGTTGGTCAGCGCGCTGATGTAGGTGCCGGCGCTTTCCCCCTTGAAGGAACCGATGCTCTTCATTGTGATGTCCGCGAAGGCGGTTTCCTTGTACTGCGTCATCGCGCGCTGCAGGTACCGGGGAAGCGCCTGGCGCTGGATGGCGGAGGCGAGGATGAAGAAGGCGAAAGCGGCCAGGCTCAGCCACAGCGCCCGGACCAGCTGCTCCACCGTGCCGCCCGACGCGATGTCCAGGAGGAGCTTGAGCAGATAGGACACCGCCAGGTTGAACAGGGAAAGCATCAGCGTCATCACGGCGGCCAGCGCCATCATGCCCTTGTTGCCCCTGTAAAAGGCGGCGGTATACCTCCTGCGCGGCGCGGGTGCTTCCGGCGCCGTGCCGGCTGGTTTTTCCTCCCTGCGTTCAGTATCTTTCATCTCTGGCCTCCTCCCGGCCGTCCCTTGAATCTGCCTAAGCACATGATATATTTGCTTGCCCGCCGCTCGGCATGGCCTGATGGCCAGTTTACCACAAAACAAGCCGCTTGCTGGCAAGCGGCTTTCGGGGGCG
>CAZJCB010000303.1:0-2680 GCA_964544245.1 uncultured Christensenella sp. | reverse complement strand
TGGGTCGCTGGTATCGGTTGTAGAAGCTCTCCGCCTCACCTTGTGCTGCGGGCAGTACTGTTCGCCCGGTGTCGCGAGGCCCGGGCAGCCGGGGTAGCGGCAGGGTCGCTTTGGACTGGTGGGCATACACCGTACCTCCTTTTGGGTAATAGAAAAGCCACCGGGGATTTCTCCTCGATGGCTCCTTGGTATACTACTTCAATTATAGTCTACCAGAAAATCCGTATGCCTAACAGTGGACTCGGGTGGACTTAGCTATCTTCTTTTTGAGCGTCGGTACTTTAACACACCCTTGATAGCGGGGAGCAGACGAGTAATGTTTGTATTGATGTCGTCTGTCGATATCCGTACTACTTGCCAGCCGTCGCCCAGCTTGTTTGCTATGACCTCGTCGCGCATTGTTTGCCATTCCTGTTTATCCTTGCCGTGGTATATGGAGCCGTCGATTTCGAGAGCTACTTTTAGTTCGGGAAGAACGAAGTCAACTGTATAGTCGAAAATCCGAACTTGATGATGTGTCTTAATTCCATTGCGCACCAACTCCAGTGCGGTCATAATTTCCTCAGTGCTTTGAAACCAGCCCGGGTGGTTTAGGCATTTCTCCACGCTTTTGATTGCTCTGTCATAATCACTGATATTCGTGTGCTTGGAAATCCGCTTAACAGCATCATCAAGTTTAGCGCTTTTTCCAACATCCGTTTTTTGTTGCTTCTTTTCTATTTCCTGACGCACCAGTTCTTTGCGGCATTCCGGACAGGTGTATGAAGTGCCACGTATATACGACCAACTATACACGGGGGTGCCGCAGATATGACACGGCGGGAAGTATCCGGTATAGGAGTCCTTATCTTTAGCCGTTGGAATCCCATCCTCTGTTGCTTCGTACCAGCTCATCCGTTGCCCACCTCCATTTCGCGCATAACCGCATCCACAGCTTTGATGGCTTTTCTATGGAGCTTCAACACCCAACTCTCAGAATAACCCAGTTCAACGGCAATCGCCTCCCACGACATATAGCTGAGATAGCGTTTTTCAAGGATTAGGCGATAATCGGAGTTCTTTACACAATGAATAATTCTTACGGCATCCGCTTTGTGTTCCACAAGCTGAGCCAGCTCACGGTTAAGCTCTTCACGAAGGTCAACGATTTTGCAAACCGCGTCGGCCATAGGAGAGCCGCCCGTATTGGGATTGCGTGGCATTCCCGTTAAAACAGAACTGCAGCTCGTAGCTAAGTCCTTGAGAGCTTCGATCTGGTCGAGCTTACTCTTTATCTCCCGGTCAAGTTTATATGCTCTTGAAAGGTAATCACGCGCCGTCATATCACGCCACCTCCGCTCTCAGCTTTTTTATCAACAGCTCACCGCTGACAGATGTAAGTGTCTTATGCCATTTGGAACGAAAGAAGCGTTCCACCTCGGAAATGGCATATTGCGCGGGAGAATACTGGGGATTGGTTTTAAGATCGCGCAGCGCCTTGCGGTAATCCTTGACGGCCTGCAGCACGATGGCGTTTGCGAGTTCTTCATAGGGATTCATAATCTGTACCTCCGATATTTTTGTTCCCTCGGATTGGCACGGAATGTCGTTGCTTGTCTCAGATGTGCAGGTCGGCTTTCACCGCGTCAATAAGCGCCGACTGAGTGCTGTCCTTTTTGGATAACACCTTCAGAATGCGCTTATCGATAGTGCCTTTGGTAACGATGTGCTGCACCACAACTGTGGAGGCCGTTTGTCCCTGTCGCCAGAGTCGTGCATTGGTCTGTTGGTATAATTCCAATGACCATGTCAGCCCAAACCAGACGATGCAGGAGCCGCCGCTTTGAAGGTTCAGCCCATGACCGGCAGAAGCGGGGTGAATCAGCGCCACGGGCAATTCACCGTTGTTCCATCTGCAGATACTTTCGGCGCTGTCCAGCTTGGAGAAAGGGACATGGAGCTTTTCCAGTCGTTCGGTGATGCGGGCAAGGTCATGCTTGAACCAGTACGCTACCAGAAGTGGTTTTCCACCGGCAGCTTCAATGATGTCCTCCAGCGCGTCGAGCTTTCGGTCGTGAAGATTGATGGTGTCGCCGTTGTCGGTGTAGATAGCGCCGTTTGCCATCTGGCAGAGCTTACCGGTGAGAGCGGCGGCGTTTGCGGCTGTGATGTCGCCGTCCGGCAGCGCAAGCACCAGATCTTGCTTCAAAGCGTCGTACCGCTCACGCTCCTCGTCGGAGAGTTGGACAGTGTATTCGCTGCTGACCAGCTCCGGCATTTTCAAAAGGTCGGTGGAGCGCATGGAAATGGTGATGTCCGCGATTTTGTCGTAGATGCGCTGTTCCGCTCCCGGCAAAGGCTTGTAGCTGAAGATGACCTGCCCATTGCGTTTATCCGGCTGAAAATACTCAAGCCGGTAATGGCTGATGAAGCGTCCGAGGCGAGCGCCCATATCCAGCAGTCGGAACTCTGCCCATAAATCCATGAGGCCGTTGCTGCTGGGTGTTCCGGTCAGCCCGATGATGCGCTTGACCGTAGGGCGTACCTTCATCAGTGCCCGGAAGCGTTTTGCCTGATAATTTTTGAAGGAGGACAGTTCATCCACAACCACAGTATCGTAGTTGAACGGCAGTCTGCTGTCCTCAATGAGCCACTGGACGTTTTCGCGGTTGATGATGTAGATGTCGGCGGGCTTCATCAG
>CAZJCB010000302.1:0-2688 GCA_964544245.1 uncultured Christensenella sp. | reverse complement strand
TGCCGGATGTGGACAAGCTGTTCATGCAGCCCAAGACCGGCCCGCTGGTGCAGATCGCCAACCAATGGAGTATCGACATGGAGGCGAACGCCGACCCCGCATACCGGGAAGAGTTTGCGGAAACCGGAGGCTGGCCGCCGGAAGCGATCGGCAGCTGGGTCGGCCAGGGTTTCATGGGCCAATGCGGGCAGTTCAGCTTCTACCCTGACGGCCGCTATACCCAGACGGTATTTTCGAGCCCTTCCATCAACAGCATCGGCACCTCCAAAACCCTCGAAGCCGCGGACCAGCACTACGCCAAGGGCGATGTGATGCACATAGAAGACGGTGGGTCATCGACCGACGCCCGCAGGGTGAGCATGCCCTACGCCCGCATGAAGGTCGAAAAGGAGACGGCGGCGGCAGGGGTGGACCCGGCCATCCTGGGGACTTTCGGCGGCTGGCTGGACGGCCTGTACACCGAATGGACCTTCCACGGGGACGGGAGCCTGACACAGGTCACGCCCTTTGAAGAATCAACGGCGCAGGGGACCTTCCTCACCGGAGACGGTACCCTGGTGATCCTCCTGAACGGGAAGATGATCCGGTGTGCCTACAGGGCCATGCAGCTCAGCCTGGTTTTGACGTTGCCGGATTCCGTCGCAATGTTCGACAAAAAGGGCGGCCCGCTGGTGCAGGTGCCGGAGCAGTGGAAGATTGACTGACAAATCCTGAACTCCATCAAGCACGCAGCGGCAGGGATCGCCGCAAATAGGAAAGGAAAGGGAAGAAAATGAAGAAGACCTCAAGGCTGCTGGGAGCGCTGCTGGCGCTGTGCCTGCTACTCCCGCTGACGGGCTGGGCAGAGGCCGCGCAAACCCCTGAAAAACAAAAAAACCCCGAGGAGCTGGCCGCCGAATACCTGCCCAAGCTCATCGGTTCCTGGGTCGGTTACCAGGCGCTCAATACCGTGCAGTTCTCCTTCTTTCCAGACGGACATTACGAATTCATCTTCTTTGACGTGACGACTACATCCGATTTCACGTATACGGGGAACTTACCCGACCTCATCGCGTCGGAACCGACGGACATGGAAGTGCTCTTTGAAGGCGACCTGTGGACCAGAAAGTACAGCTGGGGTTTCTCCACCCTGCGCCGGATGAAAGCGCCTTACGTTCGCCTGAATGCCGGGGATGAGGCGGCAAGCACGCCGGCTGTCCCTGAACTCGTCGGGACATTTGGCAACAGGCTCAACGGGGTGTACGTCGAATGGACCTTCCACGGCGACGGACGCTTCACCCAGGTCACGCCTACAGAGGAACTGACGGAGAACGGCGTCTACATGGCAGGCTCAGAGGAATTCGCGGTCCTGCTGGGCGGGAAGATCACGGCGTACAAGTACAGGATCACAAAGTATTCCCTGGTGCTGGTCCTGCCGGAGGACAACATGGTGATCTTTTCAAAAAAGACCGGCCCGCTGGTACAGCTGCCGGAGCAGTGGAAGATCCAATGACGTTTCCCCCGGAACGGACTGAGGGTCCGTCCCGGATCAAGGGTTCCGGGGGCTGCCGCGCCTCCTCCTCCTGGACACGGCAGCCCCAATGAAAGACAGAGCAAGCGCCGCAGGCCCCCCGCGCAAAGGGCCCTGGGGCAGACAAAAAGAACTGATAGAGAGGCGGACTGCATGAAAAAGATCATCACAGGATTGCTCGGGGCACTATTGGCGCTGTGCCTGCTGCTCCCCCTGGCGGGCCCGGCGGCGGCAGAGGAACCCCCTGAAAAGGAGCTGGTGTTCCCGGAATCTGGGGGCTGGCCGCCGGAGCTCATCGGCTCATGGGTGGGCCTGCACGAGGATCTTTGGCGGCAGTTCCTGTTCTTCCCGGAAGGGAACTACAGCATGACGGTGTTCGAGGACCCCGGCCTGGACAGGACGGGGACCTGGGAAACGATCGTAAAGGCCGACAGGGTCACCGTCCAGGGCGACCTGATGCGCCTGACCGTCCGGGGGACCACCGGCACCTTCCACCGCGTGCCTGGGCCCTATGTGCGCCTGCAGGTAGAAGACGGGTCGGTCACCCCGTCGGTGGACCGGAGGCTCCTGGGCACCTGGGGCGGCAGGATCGGGGAATCCTACGTCGAGTGGACCTTCCGCGGGGACGGGGGCTTCACGCGGATCACCCCCTGGGACGCGCTGCGGGAAGAGGGCTACTACATCGCAGGCTCCGGAAGCCTGGCCATCCTGCTCAACGGAAAAATGACCGCCTGCGCCTACAAGGCTATGGAGAACTTCATCACGGTGGACCTGCCCGACGCCGGAAGGCTGATCCTGAACCGGCGGGCCGGGCAGCTGACGGAAATGGACGTCGACAATGAAACGGGCTTCGCATGGTCGTTCAGCCAGAAGGAGCCTGAGGGCTTCGTCGCCCGGCATTACTTCGGAATCGAAACGGAGGTCGGCATCCCCGGCGCGGTCGCCTATTCCGCGATGGTCGGCATCGGCGGCGAGGCGTTCAAGGGGAACAAGACCGTCATGAGCGTGACAGTGCCGGAATTTGTCACGGAGATCGGCGATTCCGCGTTTGAAGGATGCGAGAGCCTGAGGGACGTGCTCTTCATCGGCACCCTTGTGGGCTTGGCGGACGCCTCCTCCTACCGGGAGGTCGGCGTGGACGTCATCCCGGGCAGCTGCCCGCTGAAAACCATCGGGGA
>CAZJCB010000301.1:0-2693 GCA_964544245.1 uncultured Christensenella sp. | reverse complement strand
GCGGGAAAGGGGCAACAAGCCTGTTTTCTGCTGCCGGGCATGGCCCTGTCATGTATGGACGCTGTCTGGATCGGTCGGTCAGGCGTGCTGCTGTGGCCGTCTTGGTTGTCTGGTCGGGATGGAAGGCGCTCGCGGGAACATCGCTTGGATGCCCATGCGCCGGAGTGTGACTGCGCATAAAGGATACCATTTTGGGCCCGGTGAATCAACCCTGGCCGGTGACGGGGAGAATCCGGCAGGATGAATCGCATCCCTGTCTCCTTGCCAGCACCCTCTTTGTCAGGTATGATACGCGGGAATACCGGTGGAGGTCTTGATTTCATGTCGGGTTTCAAAGCCGCGCTGGGGCGCAACAGGCTGGTCCATGCCCTGGTCAACCTGAAGGGCAACGCGCGCGCCTGCATCTATACGGAGCCGCTCTGGGGCGTGCCGGTCAACCTGTACCTGCCCCTGGTGGCCAAATACATGGAGGCGCTGGGGCTCAACGCGCTGCAGATCGGTGTCGTGGCGACGGTCTACCTCCTCAGCCAGATGTTCTCCTCCCTCATCAGCGGCGTGATCACCGACAAGTTCGGCCGGAGATGGACCACCACCATCGCGGACTTTTTCTGCTGGGCCGTGCCCTTCCTCATCTGGATGAACGCGCAGGGTTTCGCCTGGTTCATCCTGGCGGCGCTGTTCAACGGCACCTGGCGCATCACGGAGAACTCCTGGGGCCTCCTGCTGGCGGAGGACGCGCCGCCCCACCTGCTGGTCAGCATCTATTCCCTGTCCAACATCGCGGGCCTCATCGCGGGTTTCGCGGCGCCTCTCACCAGCCTGCTGGTCAGCGGTTTCTCGCTGGTGCAGACCATGCGCGGCCTGTACCTCTTCGCCTTTGTCTGCATGATGGTCAAGATCGTCATCCTGCACCTGATGACCAAGGAAACGGCCGTGGGCGCCGTGAGGAAGGAAGAACTCCGCGGCAGGTCCATCCTGCACGCCATGCGCGGCAGCCTGCGGGTCGTGAAGGGCATGACGGGCAAGAAGCCGCTGATGCTGGTCCTGGGCATCATGTCCTGCGTGATGGTCATCCGCAGCGCGACGGAAAACTTCTGGCCCCTGCTCCTGACGGGTTCGCTGGGCATCGGCGAGGAGACCCTGCCGCTGCTCTCCGGCCTGCGCTCGCTGGGCATGCTGGCTTTCTTCTTCACCTTTTCCCACCGGCTCAACCCGCGGCGCTTTTTCAAGCCCATGTCCCTGGGCCTCTTTATCATGGCAGGGCTTCACCTGATGCTCTTCCTGCTGCCCCGCGGCGCCGGCTGGGCGGTGTTCCCCGGGGTGCTGGCGGAAGCGCTGGCCCTGAGCATGCTCATCCCGCTGTTCTCCAGCCTGCAGATGCTCCTGCTGGACAGGATGGAGCGGGCGCGGATGTTCGGCTTCTCCCTGGCTTTCTGCCTCCTGGTCACCTCGCCGTTCGGCACTGTCAACGGCCTGCTGTCCCGCTGGCACCTGTCCCTGCCCATGCTGCTTTCCACCCTGTTGGCGCTGCTGGCCCTTTTCTTCCTGGGCAAACTCCGCAAGGCCCTTGACGGGGTGGCGTTTGATGAAGCCTGATACCACGGCGCTGCGCGAAGCCCTCCGCGGCAAAAAACTCTACCTGCTGGACATGGACGGCACCCTCTACCTGGGCAGCCGGCTGTTCCAGCACACCCTCCCCTTCCTGCAGGCGGTCAGGGACAGCGGCGCGTGTCCCCTGTACCTGACGAACAACTCCTCAAAAGGCACCGACGCCTATGTTAAAAAGCTCTCCGGCATGGGCATCAAGAGCACGGAGGAAGACTTTTTCACCTCCACCGACGCTGCCTGCGCTTACCTGCGCGCGAATTTCAGGGGGAATCTGATCTATGCCCTGGGCACCGAATCTTTCAGGCGCCAGCTGAAGGAGGAAGGCTTCCCGGTCACCGACACGCTGGAAGACGGCATCGATTGCCTGCTGATGGGCTACGACACCGAACTGACCTACCGGAAACTGGTTGACGCGTCCATCCTGCTGGGCCGGGGGGTCACCTACCTGGCCACCAACCCCGACTGGGTTTGCCCGACCGAGTTCGGCTACGTCCCTGACTGCGGGTCCATCGCCCAGGCGCTGGAGCACGCGACGGGAAGGCTGCCGATTTTCCTGGGCAAGCCGGAGCCGGACATCGCGCTGCTGGCGATGGCGAAAAAGGGCATGAAGCCGGAAGAGACCCTGCTCATCGGCGACCGCATCTATACCGACATCGCCTGCGGCAAGCGCGCCGGAGTGACCAGCATCCTGGTGTTCAGCGGGGAAACGACCCTGGACATCATGGAAAAGAGCGAGGTCAAGCCGGATTTTGCGGTGGCCAGCGTTCAGGACATCCTGGGCGCGCTGAAAAGCCTGCGCTGACGCTTCCTCTGCGGGAGAGCCCCGGAATCAACAGATTAGGTAGGATTGTCCCTTCATTTTTCTTGTAAGAGCGCCTCTTTGGTGCTATAGTGGGAACGAAATGGCGGGGTGGCATCCCCGCGTAATAGACTTGAGGAGGAATAAACGACATGAAAAGACTGACCGCGCTGTTTCTCTGCCTGGCCATGCTGCTCTCGGTGCCCGCCGCCCTTGCGGCGAATGAGGAACTGACGGGCAAGGTGGTCATCTACACCTCCATGTACCAGTTCGTCATCGACATGAT
>CAZJCB010000300.1:0-2703 GCA_964544245.1 uncultured Christensenella sp. | reverse complement strand
TCGACGCGTCCGTGGTGTCCATGCCCTGCATGGAGACCTTCCTGGCCCAGCCGGCCGCCTACCGTGACCAGGTATTGCCGCCCAGCGTGCGCAAGCGCCTCGCCGTGGAAGCGGGGGCCAGCATGCCCTGGCACCGCTTCGTTGGCCTGGACGGCCGCGTCCTGGGCATCGACCGCTTCGGCGCCTCGGCCCCCGCGGAAAAGATCTTCCAGGAGTACGGCTTCACCTTAGAGAACGTCGTCGCCCTGGCGAAAGGGCTTCTAACGGAATAAACGGCATCTTCCGGGCGGGGGGCCTGCCTAAGGCCGGCGGGCCTCCTCCCCTTGCCGCCGCGCGCCCTTTCAGAACAAGGAAAATGCCCGCAAAATCCACGGCGTAGCCGGCAGGAAAAGGGAGAACCGGATGAACCGCAGCAAGCCCCTGAAGAATACCCTGCTGTTCCTGAAACGGCAAAACCGCAACTGGAAAGTCACGGTGACCCGGACGTCCCTGGAAAAATTCGGCTACCAGATGATCTTCCCCTATCTGTCCATCTACATCGTGGCGCTGGGGGCGACAAAGACGCAGCTGGGCCTGGTCAACAGCATCGGGATGGCCGTCGCCGGCCTGCTGGGGCCCCTCACCGGCATCCTGATCGACAGGATCGGGCCCAAAAAGATCTACCTCTTCGGCATCGGCCTGCTGATGGCGTCCTACCTGGTCTACGCCGCGGCGCCCAACTGGGTGTACTGCCTGCTGGCCATGAGCGTTTACTGGGTCGGCAACAGCAGCGCCGGCCACAGCTGCGCCACGATCTGCGGGAACTGCCTGCAAAGCTGCGACAGGGCCAAGGGCATGATGCTCTGCGAAACCGCGGCGGCCGGCCTGCTGGGCATCACCAGCCCGATGATCGCGGCGCTGATCGTCGCGCAGCTGGGCGGGGTGAGTGTCGCGAACCTCAGGCCCCTGTTCTACATCGCCTTCGCGATGACGACGCTTTCTTTCATCCTCATCCTGACAAAGCTGTCCGATGTCAAATGGGTCTCCAAAACAAAACCGCAGGGGAACCCGTTCAGGGACAGCCTCCTCATCCTGAAGGGCAACCCCGCCGCGCGGAAATGGCTGGCCATCGGCGCCCTGAGCAAACTGCCCTTCGGCCTGATCCTCCCCTTCACCCAGGTCTTCGCCCAGGAGATCAAGGGCGCGAACAGCTACGTGCTGGGCGCCATGGTCACCGCGACGGCCCTGACCACCATCGTCTTCGGCCTGCCTACGGGCGTCATGGCGGACAGGTTCGGCCGGAAAAAGGTGCTGTACCTCCTCATCCCCCTGTTCTGGGCCGGGAACCTCATCCTGGTCTGGGCGCCCTCGCCCGCCTTCCTGATCGTTTCGGGCATGCTGATCGGGTTTTATTACATCATGGCCCCCATCAACGGCGCCATCGAGATGGAGCTGGTCCCCGCGGAACAGATGGGCCGTTGGCTCGGCATGAACCACCTGGTCAAGTCGTTTTTCGGGGCCGCCATGGCCCTGCTGGGCGGCCTGATCTGGGACAGGCTCGGGCCGCAGTACGTTTTCCTCATCTACATCGCTGTCGACCTGGTGTTCCGGGTCCCGCTGCTCATCAGCATGCCGGAAACGCTGGCCGGCCGGGGCGCGGCGAAAACAGAGGGGTAAACCGGGGCAGGCCCGGGCAAGGCAGACCGCGTGAACGGCGGCTTCCCAAAACGCAAGGCGGATCGGCGGAAAAATGGTTTATCTGGACAGCATCACGTTCCCGAATGAAGACGAGGAGTGGTCCTTTCGCCTGAGGGTGAAGAGGACCTGCTACAACACCCTGTACCCTTTTTACGTCCTGTCCGCGGCGGGGCTGGAGCGCATCGATTTTGAGCCCGTCACCATCCTCTACGGCGGCAACGGCTCGGGCAAGACGACCGCGCTGAACGTCATCGCCGAAAAGCTGGGCGTATTGCGCAGCGCGCCCTACAACCGCTCGAATTTCTTTGAGGATTACGTGCGCCTGTGCCGGGTGCGGCTGGAGGAGCCCGTACCGCCCCACAGCCGCATCGTCACCAGCGACGACGTGTTTGACTATATGCTCAGCATCCGCAGCCTCAACGAGGGCATCGACCGAAAAAAGGAGCTGCTGTTTGACGAGCATTACGAGGCGAGGCACTCCGCGTTCCAGCTGCGGTCGCTTCAGGACTATGAGGCGCTGAAAAAGCGCGTCAGCGCGCGGGGCAAGACGCAGTCGGCCTTCGTGCGAGAACAGCTGATGCAGACCGTCCCGGAACAGTCCAACGGGGAAAGCGCCATGTTCTATTTCAGGCAGCGGATAGAGGCCGACGCGGTCTACCTGCTGGACGAGCCCGAAAACAGCCTGTCCCCCAAAAAACAGATCGAGCTGGCGGCCTGGCTGGAGGAAACGGCCCGGTATATGGGCTGCCAGCTTATCATCTCCACGCATTCGCCCTTCCTGCTTGCGATGGCGCAGGCGAAGATCTATGACCTGGACGCCCGCCCCGCCGACATCAAGCAGTGGACAGAGCTGGACAACGTCCGCGCGGTCCAGGCGTTTTTCGCACAACACAAAGAGGCGTTCGAATAAGCGGCGGACGCCGTTTTTATTGAAGGGCAGGCACTACTATCAGGAGATCCGTTTCGCCTGTGCCTGCGCGCGCACGCACAGCTCCGCGGCCTTGAAGGCGTGCTCCTGGGTCATGG
>CAZJCB010000299.1:0-2733 GCA_964544245.1 uncultured Christensenella sp. | reverse complement strand
CACGCAGAGGAAGCCCTCGCCGGGCTGGGTATCAAAGGTCGCGACGCCGACGACCTCGTCCTTCTCTTCCCAGATGCCGATCCTCCTGACCGCTTCCCGGTCCAGCCAGCCATGCGTGATCATCCAGTCCCAGCGGCCGAAGGGGAAATCGTCTCCCAGACGCTTCAGGAAAAAAGCGCGCAGGAGATCATAGTCCCCGCTGATCCCCGCGGGGCAGGCATAATTACGGAAGGTGATGTCCATCAGTCGCTCCTTTTGGCGTATGACGTGAACCTGCCGGGGGATGGGGATTCCGGGTTGAATCGGGGAGTTTCATGGCATCTGGCTGAGCTTCATGTCAGTGTGGTGGATGTTCGGGCAGGGCGGAAAAGAACAGGCATCGGGGAAACAGCCAACAAAGACCAGATCGCGTTTTTCGCAGGATTTGGGCGGGGGCACGCTTCACCCCTTCCTCCCAATTTTCGGTTTATCTGTCAGGATTGTCAACCTTTCCGTCATTATCCGCGCTTCCTGCAAGAGGGCCATGGTGTCATGGGGCCGCTGCAGGCGATGGGAGCAACTGCGGGCCGGTATTTATTATGTTTTCAGAATATGGACAAAATTGAATAAATTGTTGGAAAAACAAAGGTTCCTCGGCGGTTTTGCCCGGCGCGGGCAGCGGTCACGTGACTGTGGACCGGGGGAAAGAGGGCATCAACCCTTTTTTGCCGGGTACACTTTGAGCATACAGAAGGACAGGTATCGGGAAGCAGCCTGAAAGGACAGGGCGGGCCGCCGAAGCGCCAAAGCGTCAGCTGCCGGGGAGCGCGGCGCCGAAGCGGCAGGGATTCAGAAAAAGGGATTGAACGGCATCAACAGCTGCAGGACGGACAGAAGGCAAGCCGCGGCGACCGGTCCGGCAGCGATCACGATATTGGCAGTATCAACATGTAAAACTGAATCAACGAAGGAGGATCACCATGAAAAAACTCATGGCAGCCCTGGCAACCGTACTTTTCCTTTCCCTTGCGCTGGGGCTTGTTCCCGGCCCCGCGGGGGATCTACTCCCGCCGGCACCCGCCAATGCTTCTTTTGGGATCGAGGTTCCGCTCGCTCCACTGCCCGATATTCCGGTATTTGCTGAACCGACTGTCAAGATCCCCGGCTTGCCCACGGCTACCCCCAAGCCTACCAAAAATCTCCCCGGCCTTCCGACGTTTAGCTTTCCCTTGTTCACCCCCAAACCGACGGATTCCGCTACCCCGAAACCGACGCTAGAACCGGACAAACCGCTCGTGACGGATATTCCACAGGAAAAGCCGACCGCCACGCCCACCAGGAAACCGACCGCCAAGCCCTCTTCCGGGGGCGGACAGACCATGACCGGCGAAGGGCCGCTGTTCCTGAGTTTCCGCAACGAACTGACCGATGAACGCTGGATGTTCACCCCGATGGACCTGTCCCTGGACGGCGAATACCACTTCCCCCTCATCGGCAGCGCCAGCCAGGTGGTCGGCGAGGCCAAGGTGGCGGTCCGGTCGGGGATGGTCATCGTCACCTACCTTGTGGTGAACGGGGTGAAGGTGGACGAGAAGAACGAGTTCTTCACTTTCTTCCCGGACATCCGTTCCGTGCCTTCCGTCAAGCCCTCCCAGCTGCAGCACGTCAAACTGCAGTTCGGCCTGCCCTACAGCGTGGCCGGCTGGCTGAACAGCGACCCGAACGTACTGCTCTACATCAACTGCCCGGTATCCTACAAGACCAACCTGCCGGGGCTCACGCCCTTCTCTTTCCAGGATCCGGGCTATCTGGAGCGGATGATGGGACTGCTCCCCCTGATGGACTGACAGCGACCCGCCCCTGAAGGAGGCCCGCCCGGCAGACTGCCAGGCGGGTTTTCCACGTCAGGTAAAGGCAGCGGGACCTCTGCTGTTCCGTTCATTCCCCTCCCTCAAGGCGCATCCTTGAGCAGCGCGTCCTGGATGGCGAGCAGGATGACCTTGCTGCTGTAGGTGGCGCCCGCGACGGAGTCGACCTGCAATGACTGCGCGGCGAGCACCCTGTCCGGGATCACTTCCGCCCCGGCGCCCTGGCCGTGCGTGTGTTTGACCAGTTCGATCCCGGTGAATGCGTGGTCTCCGACGGTAACCCTGACCTCCGCGGAAACTGGGAAAGCGGAATAGCTGCCGGCATAGGTTCCATCCTCCAACGTTGCCGGATCGATCGCCGCGACGGGCACGTCCGTCAGCGCCTTCAGGCTGGCGTCTATGCGAGAAAAGAATATCAGCGCGCCGGCGGAGATGACGGCAATCCCCAGGAGGACGATGAGGAGGACCCTGTTCCGCTTCTTTTTCATGTTCAACGCTCCTTCACCAATCAAGCTGCCGCCTTCCGGGGCACTGCAGCGCCCACATCCTATCACATTTGCCGGCCTGGATGAACCGCCCCTCGGTGCGCCGAGCCTCAAAAATGTTCAGAAAATGTTCAGGATCAGGGATGATACCCCCGGGCAGGCCCCCGGCGCTGCCGGGAGAAGCGGAACGCCTTCATCGCCGTGGACGGCAGCTGGGTCTTCCCGTGACTGGTCCGTGAACACAGGGGACGGTACCCTGTGTTCTTCAGTTTCGACAGCATGATTACCAGATAGCCCGCCGCCGGGAGTTCAGTATCACCTAGGTAAAATCGAGGCGGGGGGCGGGCCGGGGCGTGAATTTTTCGCGTTTTCTATCATCGAGCGGGCTTGGGCCACCTATT
>CAZJCB010000298.1:0-2735 GCA_964544245.1 uncultured Christensenella sp. | reverse complement strand
CGCTTTCTTTTTCATGCGCACTCTCCAAGTTATGATAGGATTTTATGCATGATTCCAAGACGGGCGAAGGACCCCGGGGGATGCCATACCCCGCTCCGCAGACTCAGGCCTCCGGAAGGCCCTCAGCCCCCGGCGCCTTCCAGGTCGGCCAGCGCGAGGGCTTTCTTCTGGGCGTGCAGTTTCCGGATGACGAACTTGTGGCTGTTGGAAACGTAGATGAGAAAGAGCAGGACGATGCTCCCGTCGATGATGGTCTTCAGCGAGCTGCTGACGCCCAGTTTGACCAGGCCGGATGAGATGCAGGCCTGCACAAAGGCCCCCATGATCACCCCGATGTTCCTGTCCGAATACCTGGCCAGCGAGTTCCCGATGAACATCGGCAGGAAGGCGCCCATGATGAAGGACATGCTCGACAGCCCTGTCATGGGGGCCAGATAACCGTACTGTGACAGGTAGACGGCCCCGGAACAGGCCATCAGCCCGCCGGCGATGAGGTAGCAGACGACGGCGTTCTTCTTCTCATTGATGCCGACCTCGACCGCGTTCTTCTGCCCTGTCCTGAGGGAGTTGCAGTTGTAGCCGAACTGCGTGAAGTTCAGCAGGTACACCAGGATGGCCAGGGCGCCGCTCAGGAGCAGCAGATTGTAGGGGGGCTGCGCCCAGATCAGGATGTCAAAGCGCCCGATGAGCCGGATGCCCTTGGAGGAATTGAGCATGAAACCCAGCGACTCAAAAACCATCGCGACGCCCAGGGAGGTGATCATCGGCGGCAGTTTCACCGTCACGTACACCAGCCCCGACACCAGGCCGCAGGCCACGCCCACCGCCGCCATCAGCAGGACCATTCCCAGGGGTCCCGCCCCCAGCTTCTGGGCGAGGGTCCCCCCCAGGATGACCGACAGGATCAGGACGGACCCGACGGAAAAGTCAAAGCGCCCGGAGGTCAGGTTATAGGAAACAGCCAGGGCGATGAAACCCGAATAGACCGTATTCTGCAGGATGACCCGCAGGTCGGGCCCCACGCCAAACCCCGGCTTCCCGATGGCTTTCGTCAGAATGAGGAAAAACAGGTAGGTCGCCACAGGGGCCGCCACCGTGATCAGGAAATTTTTCGTCAGCCTGCGGATCGTCCTTTGCATAGCGCACCTCATCAGGGGTCCAGGAGCGGGCGCGGCGCGCCCGCTCCTGTAAGGTCAAGGGTTGGAAAAGGGATGCCTGCGCTTATTATTCCGCGTTGCGCGCGCGGATCTCGTCGGCGGACACGGCGGAATACAGGCTGCTCAGGTCATCCAGCGTGAAGGCCGGGGTGTAGGCGCCCAGGACGCCCTTGATGTCCTGGATGCTGAACACCCAGCCGCCTTCCCCGCTCTGGAGGCCGGCGAAGAACGCCATGTCGCCGGGGTTCGTGATGACCCAGTTGCTGACCTTCACGCGGCCCGCGGTGCCGTCCTCGTTGCGCTGCTGCGCGCCAAAGCCGGTGACGGCGTTGAGGATCATGGGGATGGACAGGCCGAAGGTGTCCGCGATCTCAGAATAAGCGCCGACGTAGATGCCGCCCGCCATCAGGCCCGCGACAGCCTCGGACACCGTCTCAATGCCGGCGACCTTGATCTGCCCCATTTTGCCGGCGTTCTGCATCGGCTGCAGCCACATCATGCAGGTCAGGGTGCCGGCGAGGCCGTCCGCTTCCGTCTGCAGCGCAGAGGTCTGGTGCGCGGCAAACGCCTCTGTGCCGGGCCAGCCGGGCACCTCGTAGACAACTTCGGCGCCGCCGTCCTTCAGGGCGTCCATGATGCCGTTGTAGCGGTTGACAAAGAATTCCACGCCGTAGTCCTTGCCGCCGCTCATCACGATGATTTTTTTGCTGCCGGCGTCTACCAGGGATTTGCCGATCGCGTAGCCTGCCAGGTAGTTGTCATCCTGTTCGCTGCCGCTGACGTAGCCGCCCAGGTACATGGGGTTGTTCTTTTCCGGCTGGTAGATGGCATTGTTCACCGCGCCGCCCCAGTAGTACATGCCCAGGTCGGCCGCCAGCTTGACGGATTCGGACTTGCCCTCGTTGTAGTAGCCGATGACGGCCTTGCAGCCGGCGGCGGCGCACTGCTCGATGAAGGCGAACTCCGCCTGCGCGCTGTTGAGCGATTCGGACCAGATCACCTCAAAGTTGAAGGCGGTCTGCAGGTACTCGAAATACCTTTGGATGGCCAGGACCTGTTCGGCTGAGGTGTCGTAGTTGACAAAGCCGACTTTGACCGTCTCGGCCGGGAATCTGCCGTCCGCGGACAGCGCCGGCTCCGCCTGCGCGAACGCGCCGGAGACCAGGCTGAGGGCGAGGGCGGCCATGAGGACCAGGGAAATCAGTTTTTTCATGGGTAGGTTCCTCCTTGATTATTTATCTGGGTAAAAGCCTTGTGCGATACGTCATGCTCGCGACATAGACTACGACCAGAAACACAACGGCCCGGAAGATCTGGATGACTGCGACGTTCAGGCCCATCATCGTCAGCCCGGCATTCAGGACCGTGATGGCCATCGCGCCGACCAGGCCCGCGCTGATCCTGGAGCGCGGCCCGCCGGACAGGGGCATCCCCCCCAGCACCAGGGCGATCATCACGTCGGTGCCCATGGAAGAGGCGGTGGAGCTGCCGATGTTGCGCACCCGGGCCAGGATGACAAAGGCGGCCAGCCCGATGCCCAGTGCGCCGGTCATGAAGGAGAGGATCTTGACCCTGCGG
>CAZJCB010000297.1:0-2770 GCA_964544245.1 uncultured Christensenella sp. | reverse complement strand
CCCTCCTGAATAACCCGCGAAATAATGGTACTCGATATTCCCCAGACAGATCCTTTTGTCGGCCATCGCCACCCTGCGATCGATCTCCACCGGCGTTCCGCGTCTGGTGATGCCCAGGCGGACGACGTCGTCCGGATTTGAGTCGACGGCCTTGATTTCGTTCCAGGCGCGTTCGCCAGCCAGTTTTCGCCGTTCGGACTCTGCATGGGCCCGGTGGATGCCCAGCCCGAAGACCAGCGTGATGTCCTCCGGTCTGGCGCCGGCTGCGTACAGTTCGTCCAGAATGGCCGGCATGACCAGGGCCGTGGGCATCGGGCGGGTGATGTCGCTGGATACGACGGCGACCGTTTCACCGGGCTTGACGATTTTCCTCAACCGGGGGGTGCCGATAGGCGAAGCCATCGCTCGAAGGACCTCAGCCTCTCCGGTCAGGCCAAGCTCCACCTTGTTGGCTTTCAGTACGCCCAGCAGGTTCTTCTCAGGCAGCTCGACCTCCTGGACGCCGTTTCCAAACCCGAACGTCAAGCGCATGGGAATGCTTTCGCCGCGTGCCGCAATGCTTTGACTGCCGGCAGCTCTTCTCCCGTCAGGAAACGGATGAGCGCGCCGCCGCCGGTGCAGATATAGTTGATCAGCTTTGTCTTTCCGTATTTGGTGGTTGCGGTGATGCTGTCGCCGCCGCCGATGACGGTGTAGGCGCCCGTGCTGCCAAGGGCGTCCCATACGATGCGGGTACCCGTTTCCGTTTCCGCCTGTTCAAACACGCCCATCGGCCCGTTGACGAATACGGTTGCGGCGCTTGCGATCACGCCTGCATAGTCCCGCGCTGCCGCCGTCCCGATGTCCAGCACCGCCGCGTCATAGGGGATGTCCGTGACAGGGCCTTCCCTGCGTTTTCCGTCCTCGAGCCAGGCAAGGCTGCCCGGCACCTTGATCTGCTCCGGATATTTCTCAAACAAAGCTTTGGCGGCTGTCAGGTGCCTGTTATTGCCGGTTTTTTCCAGGTATTCCATGCTGCCCCGTCCGATGGGGACCCCGTTTGCCGCCAGCAGGATATTGGCCACCAGGCCGCCGGACAGCACGCTGTCCGCCGTGCCGCTCCTTAAAACTGTTTCCATCATCAGAAACGCGTCTGACACCTTGGCGCCGCCTAGCACGAATACGCAGGGCCGCGCGGGCGTTTCCATCAGTTCGGAGATCACGACATATTCCCGTTCAAAAAGCCGGCCCATCGCGGAGGGCAGCAACTGCTCAAAACCGCACAGGCTTGGCTGGTCCCTGTGCGCGGCGGCAAATGCGTCGCAGACGTAGAGGTCAGCCAGCGGCGCCAGTTTTCTGACGACTTCGGTCCTGGCCTGCTGTTCATGGGTCAGTTTCAACGCTTCCTCAAAAAGCGTCTGTTCTTCCGAGCAGAAGCGTACGTTGTCCAGCAGGATGATATCCCCGTCCTCCATGCGTTTTATCGCTTCGCGCGCCGCAGGCCCGCAGACATCCTCCACAAAACGGACCTCCCGGCTCAACAGTTCCGTAAGGACCTTGGCGTGGGGGAGGGTCGTAAAGAAGTTCTGGTACTCGATGTCGCTGCCCTGATGGGCGAGCAGCACCAGCCGGGCGCCTTTGTCAGACAGTTCCCGGAGGGTCGGCGCGCAGGCGGTGATGCGTGAGATGCTCTTGAGCGTTCCCGTCTCCCGGTCCACGGGCTGGTTGATGTCCACGCGGCAGAGCACCACTTTGCCGCGCACATCAAAATCGTCCAGGGTGTTGATGCCAAAACGCATGTGCCTACCTCTTGAATCGTCCGATACCAAGGTATTCGTTGGTTTTTGCCGTGCCGTCTTCCCCGTTCTTCTGTATGTTCATCGCGGCGCGGATGGCGTCGATGCTCTCGGGAATGGTGACGGATTCCTGAGGGATGTTGATGGCGAACATGATGTCGTTCCCGGTTTCCACCACGGAGTCGCTCCACAGGCCGATTTCATACATGTCGCCGCGCCGGTTGCCCAGGTCACGCGCGTAACGGAAAAAGCTGGCGTTCCCCTTGAAACCCTCGTCAATGGACACGACGCGGATGCGCGGGTGCTTCCAGAAGCATTCAAGCGCCTGCTGACGGGTGATTTTCCCTTCTTTGGGGCTTGCGACCACCGTGATGATGTGCCCGTGCGTGACCGGGGTATGCACCAGGATGCCGGTCGCCTCAATGTGCGGCATGATGGTCATCAGGTCCAGCGCCTGATGGCTGGGCGCCTTGTCCATCTGGAGCGCGTTGGTCAGTCCCCGGTGATAGTCACCGGGGTCGGCTACACGGCGGATGATGGTGATGGCGACCTTAGAGAGCCCCACCGCCCTGTCCAGCGCGTCTACCGCGCGGATCAGGCCCGTGGTGTTGCAGGAAGTCAGTTTCAGGTAGTCGGCGCCAACGCCCTCTTCATAATTCGCGTATCCGTGAAAAAAAACATCCGCGACGCTGTTTTTCTCCCCGCCCTGGAACACGGCCTTGCGGCCGTATTTGACATACAGCTCCTTGTTTTTGACACCGACCCCGCCGGGCGCCGAGTCCAGCATGATGTCCACGTTTTTGACCAGGTCTTCCATGCTGCCTGCGGTCGGGATATCCAGGCTGTCAAATCCGGCCTTGTCCGCGCCGTCCACAAGGTACAGGTTGTACTTGACACCGTTCTCTCCGACCATGTCCTTTTCACGCAGCGCGCGGATGGACAGCGTGGGCGCCAGGTCGGCGATGCCGACCAGCTCCATGTCGCCCTGCATCGCG
>CAZJCB010000296.1:0-2771 GCA_964544245.1 uncultured Christensenella sp. | reverse complement strand
CAGGTAGTAGGCGATGCGGCTGGCGCCCATGATCATCACGCTGCGGATGCCGGAGACGTTCTTGCCGATGGCCTTGAAAAACGCGGTGATGGTGAGCACATCGGAGGCGACGAAGACGCGGTCACCCTCTTCCAGCACAAAATCCCCCTTGGGGATGATGGCTTCCTGGCCCCGCTGCACCGCGCAGAACAGCACGCGGGGCAGGTGCGGCCTTTTCACATACAGGTCTTTCATCGCCAGGCCGGCCAGGCCGCATTCCTTTTCCAGGCGGAAATCCATCAGTTCGACCCGCCCGCGGGCAAAGGTCTCGATGTTGCCGGAGAAGGGATAGCGCAGGATGCGGCTGATCTCCTGCGCGGTGATGCGCTCAGGGTTGATGACATAGTCGATCATCAGCTCCCGCATCAGAAAGGAAAGGCTCTTGTTGTACTCGGGGTCCCGGATGCGCGCGATGGCGTACTGCGCGCCCAGGCGCTTGGCGGTCAGGCAGGCCAGCATGTTGATCTCATCGGATACCGTCACCGCGATGACGATGTCCGCGCGCGGCGCGTCCGCCTCCATCAGCGTGGCCACGTTCACGCCGTTGCCCTTGACGGTCATGGCGTCCAGGGTGTTCGAACTGCGCTCCAGCGCAACCTCGCTGCGGTCGATGATGGTGATCTCGTGCCCTTCGTCGATCAGCCGTTCCGCCAGGGAATGGCCCACCTTGCCGTCGCCGATGATGATGATGCGCATGGTTCCTCCTCCGGCGGCCTGCCGGCGCGGCCATTATAAACCCCCGTACCGGTTTTGAAAAGCCGAAGCCCGGGATCCGGGGGCCTGCCAGGCGGCATAACCGGTCTGCCGGCCATCCCCCCTCAGGGTTTTTCCAGCGTGCAGCCGTTGAATTCCGCCAGCCGCAAAAGGGCGCCGTTGAGGGCCCGCTCCGCCTGCCGGTCCGGCCGGAACCCTTCTTCCCACCACAGGCCGCGGACCCGCAGGACGCCCGCGCGGCGGTCGCAGACCGGTTCGACGCGGCCGATGAACCGCTCCCCGTACAGGACCGGCAGCACGTAGCTGCCGTACACCCGCTTGTCCCTGGGCGTGTACACCTCCCAGGAGTAGCGGAAACCGAACAGGGCCGCGATGAGCTTCCTGTCCCAGATGAGGCTGTCCAGCGGCGCGATGAGGGCGCAGCGGGGCTCCGTTTCCCCCATTGCCAAAACATCGTTCAGCGTCTCCTCGTCCTCCCTGGCGATGTACAGCGGGCCGCGGACGCCTTCCACCGTGACCAGCAGGATACTCCCCTGTTCCAGAAGCCGCTTGAACACCAGGCTCCGCCGCTCGGCCTTGAAACCCGGGATGCCCAGCCAGGCGTCGGAGGCGCGGTCCCACAGCATGCCAACGGCGCGGACGCGGCGCAGGACGCGCCAGCACTGGTGGTCCAGCTCGTCCGGCAGCGGCTCCAAAGCGTCAAGGAGTCCGGCGGGAATATGCCTTTCCGCCAGGTCATAGCTCTTGATGCTGCCGGTCTTGTGGTGGATGACCAGCTCGCCGGAGAAATACAGCTGTTCCAGCGCGGCGCGCGCCAGGGTGGTCCGGCTCCAGTACCAGTCGACCTTTTCCCCCATGCCCAGGGCCGCGGAGGACAGGGGGCCCTCCTGCCGGATCCTGCCCAGCACCTCCTCCCGCACCCGGGCGATGTGCTCGAAGCTGCGCCCGGCCGCGCCGTAGCGCTCCCGCTCGCGGCGGAAATAGGGCCAGTCCTCCAGGGGCAGGATGGCCAGGTTTTTGTCAAAATAATCCACCAGCCGCCTGTCCCCGTACAGCAGGTCTTCCAGCATCCCGGCGTAATAGCCCGGCACGCGGGCCAGGAACACCAACTCCGGGCTGCGCCCGCAAACGTCCACCGGGTCAAACTGCACGCAGCCGGCCTGGCGAACAAAAGCCACCATGCCGCGGGTTCCGGCGAAGCGCGCCTCCCCCAGCAACCCGTGGTGGCGCAGCAGGAACCGCCGGGCCTCCCCTATGCTCAGTCTCTTCAAAATCCCTCCGCGGCCGGGGCCGTTTGATTTGTCAAAATTATAACACGATGCGGGCAGAATCCACAAAGACATTGTCAACGCCGGCTTATCAGGCTATAATGGCTCTGCGTGAAAGCGCAAGGAGGGGACGATGTACAGACTGCTGCTGGTCACCAAAGACGCGGAAGTCAGGGAGGCGTTTGCCGGCATACCGGAATTGAACAGGTTGATGTTTGAGCCGGTCACCATCCTGGACAGCGTGGAGGAGGCCATCCAGGGCCTGCGCGGCGGCCGTGCCGACGCGATCGGCAGCACCCTGGACGGGCCGGAGCAGGATGCGCTGCTGGGCCACCTGGCAAGCCACCATCCCTGCCTGCCGATCTTCCGGACCCACCGCCGCGGCGAGGAGCTGCGCGGCGAGCTGGCCCTGGTGCGCGAGTTCCTGGACCAGCTGCACGCGGACATCAGCGATTCCGACACCGATGCGGACCTGACCATCGCCCGGCTGCAGAACGAACTGGTGCACAAACTGCTGGAGGAGCGGATCCCCTCCAGGGACGAACTGGAAAGCCGGCTGATGCTGACGCGCTCGCCGCTGTCCCCGGAGCACCCCTGTTTCCTCTTTGAGTTCAGCCTGCCCGAAGGCGAGCAATACCTGGAGTCCCGCTGGCGGCACGGCTTTGAGCGTCTGGACCTCTCCCTGCGGGCCAACTTTTTCGGCCGCATCCAGGGGCCGCTGTACTGCGGCGCGGCGCTCATCAGCGCCGA
>CAZJCB010000295.1:0-2775 GCA_964544245.1 uncultured Christensenella sp. | reverse complement strand
TTCTGCGCGATCTCGGTGCACAGGTTGCTGCAGTAGATCATGCCCCTGTGCGGGTTGGGGTTCAGGCGGTTGACCGTGTCTCGGTTGAACACGAAGGGCGTGCCGGTCTCCACCGCGCTCTTGATGACCATGCGGATGATGTCCTTGACGGGCAGGACGCGGCGGGTGACCCCTTCGTCGGCGACCAGCTCCAGGTACCTGCGGGTCCATTCCTCCCCGAAACTGTCCTCCAGCGCCCAGCCTTTCTTCTGCAGCACCTCGTGCGGGTCGAACAGGTGCCAGGCGCCGTCCATGTTGAACTGCAGCTGCCGGTAAAAGTAGTCCGGGACGCACACCGCGGGGAAGACGTCGTGCGCCTTCATGCGCTCGTCGCCGTTGTTGGTGCGCAGCTGCAGGAATTCCGGCAGGTCCTTGTGCCAGATGTCCAGGTAGACGGCGACCGCGCCCTGGCGGACGCCCAGCTGGTCCACGGCGACGGCGGTGTCGTTGGCCAGGCGGATCCAGCGGATCACCCCGCCGGCCGCGCCTTCAAAGCCCCGGATGGCCGCGCCCTGGGAGCGCACCTTGCCAAAGTAGAGGCCCATGCCGCCGCCGTACTTGCTGACGTTGGCGAAATTGGAGATGGAGCGGTAGATGCCCTGCAGGTCGTCGGGCACGGTGTCGATAAAACAGCTGCTCAGCTGGTGGTAGGGCTTGCGGGCGTTGGAGAGGGTGGGGGTCGCCATGGTGATTTTCAGCTCGCTGAGCATGTCGTAAAAACGCCTGGCCCAATAGAGGCGCCTGCCCTTCTCTTCCGGTATCGCCAGGAACAGCGCGATGGACAGGTACATTTCCTGCACCGTCTCCAGCGCCTGGAACTGGCGGTTGTGGATGACATAGCGCTTGGCCAGCAGCTCGATGCCCGAGTAGGGCAGCAGGTTGTCCCGCTCCGGGCGCAGGAAGGTCTCTGCTTCCTCCAGTTCCTCCCGGGAGTAGGTCTGAAGCATCATCTTTGCCAGCAGGCCTTCCCTGTCCAGGTACAGCATCTTTTCATAATAACCGGTGATGCCCAGCGAACTGACGCGGCGGCCCATCCTGTCCAGATAGGCGCAGTTGTACAGCCGCCCGGCGATCATTTCCCAGCGCGCGGCTTCCTTGCCGGTCAGTTCCACCGCGGCGCGCACCAGGGTGTCCATGCGCTCGTCCAGCGGCTTGTCTTCTTTGTACAGGGACTGGAACTTGCGCGTGAGCGCGCCCAGCGTGTACTCCTCTTCCGGGAAATCGCGCCCGATGCCGGAGAGCGCTTCCTTCAGCCGGGGGAAATCGGGGAAATAGGCCAGCAGCCGCTCCCGCTCCTCGCGCTTCTTGCGCCGGATGTCGCGGTAGAGGATGTAGGCCTTGGCCTGGGGGTAGTGGTCCGCTTCCATCAGCGCCTGCTCGGCCAGGTCCTGCACCTGCTCGACGGTAAACGAACCGCCGCGGTCAAGCGCCAGCCTCATCAGCTCCTCGACCCTTTGGGTCAGCGTCTCCAGCTGCGCGCCGTCAGCCGCCGCCCCTGTCGCCTGGAAAGCCTTGCCCATGGCCGCCGTGATCTTGCTGCGGTCATAGGCTTCCGCCGCGCCGCTGCGCTTGAGGATCTGCTGTGGGAGTGAAAAACCAGTGTCCATATCGATGAATCCTTCCCGGAGTTACAACATATTGTGGTTGCTTGTCCCGTAGAACGCATTATATGGTGAAGGGCGGGTACGTGTCAACAGAAAATCCTCTTGTGTACAACTGGTCAGACGCACCGGGTCAAAGGAGTTGACCGCCTGACCCGGAATTATCCAGCGAATGCTGACTTTCTTCTTTGGCTGCTCCCGTGACCCCCGTCAGGTCAAAGGGCGGGGTGAAGCCGGCATCCGCCGAATCCAGGGACTGGATGTAGCCGGGCAGTTCCAGCGCCTGCATGAAGGAGACCACGCGGCCGTACTCCTTCCGCGTCAGCCGGCGGTCCATCCCGGAGACATGGCAGCCGGGCTGGGGCGTGTACTGCCCCATCAGGCTGAGGGGCGTGCCCGCGGGCAGGCTGGCCTTGATGAACTGCAGCGCGTCCTTGCTGTCCCCCGTGCAGCCGGGCAGCACCAGGTGGCGCACCAGGGTGCCGCGGGTCATGACGCCCTCCGCGTCATACTGCGGCGGACCGGACTGCAGGCACATCTCCATAAGCGCTTTGGAGGCGTGCGTGAAGTAATCCGCCGCGCCCGAGAGCAGCACGGACAGCCTGGCGGATACGTATTTCAGGTCCGGCAGCCAGACGTCCACCAGGCCGTCCAGCGCCCTGACCGCCTCAACGCGCTCGTAGCCCCCGCAGTTGTAGACGACCGGAACGGAGGGCCTGTAAAGTTCCAGGGCCTCAATCACCGCAGGCAGGAAGTGCGTGGGCGTGATGAGCGACAGCGTCTGCGCGCCGTCCTCCTCCACCAGCCGCCTGAAGGCGTCCGCCAGTTCCCCGGCCGTCAGCCGCCTGCCGAAGCCATCGTGGCTGATCCCGGCGTTCTGGCAGTAAGCGCAGCGCAGCGTGCAGCCGGAAAAGAACACCGCGCCGGTGCCCCTTGTACCGGATACGCAGGGCTCTTCCCAGTGGTGCAGGGCCGCCCGGGCGACCACCGCGTCCGTCCCCATGCGGCAGTACCCGTTTCCCTTTTCAGGCGTCCTGACCACGCCGCACATCCGGGGGCAAAGGGCGCAGGGCGCGGGACCTGAAGTCAGAATATCCATGCATCCGCTCCTTTCCAGGGAAGTATACTGAAATCG